>CATPBQ010000313.1 GCA_955652795.1 uncultured Steroidobacteraceae bacterium
CAACACGTATCCGCGCTCGCGCAGCGTGCGCTCATAGGATCCGGGGCTCGCGATGCGGATCGGCCTCGGGGCATGAAATCGATGGCCACGCGTGAGATGGCCCGCAGGGGTGTCGAGGAGCGTGGCGGCCACCACCTCCTTGCCGTACAACATCACCACCCAGTGCACCGGGCGCACGAACAGGGCGTTGCCGGCGCCCCAGTGCATGCGGCGAGGAATCGGCAGCGCATCCAGCGCTGCCTGGACCAGCCCCGGGAGCAGCGCCACCGCGCGCTCACCGGCCCGGGTACCCAGGATGAACAGGAACGTCCCCTTGCCTTCATCCAGGCGCTGCAGCGCCTCGACTCGCGTGCCGCAACTCTCGGCGAACGCGAGCGCCGCACGCGTCGGCTCCCCCGACGCATCGAACGCCGCGTTCAGCGGCGGTCCGCGGCGCTTGAGGTGCTGCTCGGGCTGCTGGGCGGCGAGGCGCTTCACCCACACGGCGAGCCGCCGCGGCGTGGCAAAGCCCACGAGCTCACCGTGCGCCAGGCCCGCCTTGTCGAGCCCCGCGGCGAGAGCCGCCACGAGCGCCTGCTGCAAGGCGGGCAGCGCCCTGGGCGGCAGCTCCTCGGTGCCGATTTCAAAGAGGAAATCGCGCCGCTCGGCCTTCATGCCGCGGCTCCGGCCGCGGGGGCCTCGGCGGGCGGCACGGGCTTCAGCAGCGGGAAACCCAGCGCCGCGCGGCTCTCGAGATACGCCCTCGCCACCGCGCTCGCGAGCGTGCGCACGCGCAGGATGTAGCGCTGGCGCTCGGTCACGGAAATCGCTCGCCGCGCATCCAACAGGTTGAACGTGTGCGAGGCCTTGAGCACCTGCTCGTACGCGGGCAGCGCGAGCCCTGCCGCGAGCAGTCCCTGGCAGGCACGCTCGTGGTCCTCGAAGTGCGCAAGCAAGCGAGGCACGTCCGCGTGCTCGAAGTTGTAGGCGGACTGCTCGACCTCGTTCTGATGGAACACATCCCCGTAGGTCACGCGTCCCGTGGCACCCTCGCTCCAGAGGATGTCGTAGATGCTCTCGACACCCTGCAGGTACATCGCGAGCCGCTCGAGCCCGTAGGTGATCTCGCCGGTCACCGGGCGACAGTCGAGGCCGCCGACCTGCTGGAAGTAGGTGAACTGCGTGATTTCCATGCCGTTCAGCCACACCTCCCACCCCAGGCCCCAGGCCCCGAGCGTGGGCGATTCCCAGTTGTCCTCGACGAAGCGCACGTCGTGCACGAGGGGGTCTAACCCGAGCGCGGCCAGGCTCCCCAGGTACAGATCCAGGATCGGCAGCGGCGAGGGCTTGATCACCACCTGGTACTGGTAGTAGTGCTGCAGGCGGAACGGATTCTCGCCGTAGCGCCCGTCGGTCGGCCGGCGCGAGGGCTGCACGTACGCGGCGCGCCACGGCTCAGGTCCCACCGCGCGCAGGAAGGTCGCGGTGTGAAACGTGCCGGCGCCGACTTCCATGTCGTAAGGCTGCAGGATGATGCACCCCTGCTCCGACCAGTAGTGCTGCAGGGTGAAGATCAGCTCCTGGAACGTGCGCGGCGCGCGGCCGATTTTCATGGAGGGACTTTCTGACCCCAAAGAGCGCGCGAGTATACGGCGCGCGCGCGCAGCGGTCCGCCCTGCGGCCTCGGCCCGCCTGCGCTCGCACCAAAAACGCGCGCGCGCACGTCTGCTGTCAGGCGAGATGCGCGGCACCGCTGCCAGACGCACGCCAATGGTGCAATAATCCGCGCCCTCCGCACCAATATAGTGCAGAGGGCGCTTGATTTGCTCTGTAACTGCTTGATTTGCGGTGTCCGCCGCCTGGCACGGACTCTGCAATGTCACACCACTCCGCCAGCCTCGCACCTAAGCCCATTGGGATCTCGGCGGCGAGCTCTACCCCTTTCCCGGAGGCGATATGACATCCAGTGACGTGTTGAAACTCATAAAAGAAAAACAGGTGAAGTTCGCGGACCTGCGCTTCACGGACACGCGCGGCAAGGAGCAGCACGTGAGCATCCCGGCGCGGCTGGTGGATGAAGACCTGTTCCGCGACGGCAAGATGTTCGACGGCTCCTCCATCGCCGGATGGAAGGGCATCAACGCGTCGGACATGATCCTGATGCCCGACGCCAGCACCGCGGTCATCGATCCGTTTTTCGAGGCGTCGACGGTCGACCTGCGCTGCGATGTGATCGAACCAACGACCATGCAGGGCTACGAGCGCGACCCGCGCTCGCTTGCCAAACGCGCCGAGGCCTACCTCAAGTCGACCGGCATCGCCGAGCACGCGCTGTTCGGGCCGGAGAACGAGTTCTTCATTTTCGACAGCGTGCGCTTCGGCAACGAGATGCGCGGCGCCTTCTACTCCATCGACTCCGTGCAGGGCGCGTGGAACTCACCCACTGAATACCAGGACGGCAACAAGGGTCACCGCCCCGGCATCAAGGGCGGCTACTTCCCGGTGCCGCCGGTGGACGCCTTCCAGGACATCCGCTCGGCGATGTGCCTGGCGTGCGAGGAGCTGGGGCTGAAGGTGGAAGTGCACCACCACGAAGTCGCCACCGCCGGCCAGTCGGAGATCGGCATCGGCGCGGGCACCCTGGTGCTGAAGGCCGACCAGGTGCAGCTGCTCAAGTACGCGGTGCACAACGTGGCGCACGGCTACGGCAAGACCGCGACCTTCATGCCCAAGCCCCTCGTGGGCGACAACGGTAGCGGCATGCACGTGCATCAGTCGCTGCAGAAGGAGGGCAAGGCGCTGTTCGCCGGCGACAAGTACGGCGGGCTCTCGGATCTGGCGCTCTACTACATCGGCGGCATCATCAAGCACGCCAAGGCGCTGAACGCGTTCACCAACGCCGGCACCAACAGCTACAAGCGCCTGGTGCCCGGCTTCGAAGCTCCGGTCATGCTGGCCTACTCGGCGCGCAACCGCTCCGCCTCGATCCGCATTCCGTGGGTGTCCAACCCCAAGGCGCGGCGCATCGAAGTGCGCTTCCCGGATTCGAGCGCCAATCCGTACTTCGCCTTCACGGCGATGATGATGGCGGGGCTGGATGGCATCCAGAACAAGATCCATCCCGGGGACCCGGCCGACAAGGATCTCTACGATCTGGAGCCCGAGGAGGCGAAGCACATTCCGACCGTGTGCCACTCCCTCGACATGGCGCTCGAGCACCTGGACAAGGATCGGGAGTTCCTCACCCGCGGCGGGGTGTTCACCAACGACGTCATCGATGCATACATGAGTCTCAAGCTCCAGGAGGTCACGAGGTTCCGCATGTCGACGCACCCGGTGGAGCTGGAGCTGTACTACAGCTGCTGATGGCGTGATGAGCCGACAGAGTTCCTCGCTCGCGAGCCTCACGTCC
>CATPBQ010000314.1 GCA_955652795.1 uncultured Steroidobacteraceae bacterium
GGATCTCTACGATCTGGAGCCCGAGGAGGCGAAGCACATTCCGACCGTGTGCCACTCCCTCGACATGGCGCTCGAGCACCTGGACAAGGATCGGGAGTTCCTCACCCGCGGCGGGGTGTTCACCAACGACGTCATCGAGGCATACATGAGTCTCAAGCTCCAGGAGGTCACGAGGTTCCGCATGTCGACGCACCCGGTGGAGCTGGAGCTGTACTACAGCTGCTGATGGCGTGATGAGCCGACAGAGTTCCTCGCTCGCGAGCCTCACGTCCGGCCCCGGTTGTGGCGGGCGTGCCGGCGCGCAGGGGAAAGGGGCGCGGGTAGCGGCGTTCACTGGACGCTGCTACCCGCTTTTGTCCCGCGCCCCGCGTCGGGCTATGCTGGCTTGTCATGCGCAGGCGCCTCTTTACCTTAACGTCGCTCGTGTGCTCGCTGGCGCTTGCCGCCACGGTGTACAAGTGGGTCGACGAAAACGGCGTGGTTCACTACAGCGACCAGCCGCACCCGAACGCGCAGAAAGTGCGCGTGCAGGCGGCCCAGACCTACAAGGCGGCCGACATGCCCGCGGCGCCCGGTGGAGCGCCCGCGCCGCCCGCTTCCGAGCAGCCAACCCCGTACCAGGGCTGCGCGATCGCCCAGCCCGCGGACGACCAGACGTTCACCAACGTCGACTCGCTCACCGTCGTCGTGCGGACCGATCCGGCGCTGCGCCCCGCAGACCATGTCTTCCTCATGCTGGACGGGCAGCCGCTCAATGGCGGCGTGGCGACCGGGGTCCAGTTCACCCTCACGCCGGTGGATCGCGGCACGCATACCCTGCAGGCGGTGGTGCGCGACAGCGCGGGGGGGCTCGTGTGCCAGACTCCGGGCGTGACGTACCACGTGCACCAGGCCTCGGTTCTGAACCCGGCCAACCCCCTGCATCATCACTGAGCCGCGCACCTGCGGTGAGCGCGGCGCGCAGCGCGGCACGGGCGCGCCATGGCCCTTGAGCGTGCCAGCCCGTCTGCCCTCTCGCACTTCGATCCGGCGGATCTGCTCGATACGCTGTCCACGGGCATCATCATGCTCGATGCGCAGCTGTGTCCCGTGTACGCCAACGTCGCCGCCCAGGACCTGCTCGCGTTCAGCCTCAACATGGCGCGCGGGCGCCCATTCGCCGATTTTCTCCACGACGCGGAAGGGTTGTGCCGCATCCTGCGGCGCGCGCTGCAAACCGGCGAAGGCATCGCCGACCGTGAGCTCAGCGTGCGACCCGCGGGCGCGCCACGCGAAGTGCGCACTCTCGATGTCACCATCACGCCGCTCGCCGGCCTCACCGGAACTCATCTGCTGCTCGAGCTCGCCGACACCACCCAGCGCCAACGCATCACGCGCGAGAACGACCTGCTGGCGCGTCTCGATGGCAGCCGCCTGATGGTGCAGCAGCTGGCCCACGAGATCAAAAACCCGCTCGGCGGGCTGCGCGGCGCGGCGCAACTGCTGGAGCGCGAACTGCCGGCGGCGGCGCTCAAGGAATACACCCAGGTCATCATCGCTGAAGCCGACCGCCTCACCGCACTGGTCGACTCCATGTCGGGACCGAGCCGCGCGCCGAGCAAAAGCGAGCTCAACGTTCACGAGATCTGTGAGCACGTCTATCATCTGCTGCGCGCCGAAGCCCCGGGGGCAATCGTGATCGAGCGCGACTACGACCCGAGCCTGCCGAACGCGATGCTCGATCGTCATCAGCTCATCCAGGCGCTGCTCAACGTCGCGCGCAACGCCCTGCAGGCGCAGGGCGACCTGGGGCGCATCGTGCTGCGCACCCGCGCGCGCTCCAACGTCAGCATCGGTTCGGCGCTGCACCGCCTGGTGGCGAGCGTGCAGGTCGAGGACAACGGTCCGGGGGTGCCCGCGCACCTGCGCTCTTCGATTTTCTACCCGCTGGTGACCGGGCGCGCCAACGGCACAGGCCTGGGGCTTGCGGTCGCCCAGGACCTGGTGACACGCAACGGCGGCATCATTGAATTTGAAAGTGAACTGGGGCGCACGGTGTTCACGCTGTTGCTGCCCCTGGGAGAGGACATATGAACGGCAGCGCACTGCGGGTCTGGCTGGTGGATGACGACGCTTCCATTCGTTGGGTGCTGGAGCGCGCGCTGCGCAGCGACGGCATGGCGCCGCGGGCGTTCGAGGCGGCGGAACCGGCGCTGGACGCCCTGCGGCGCGAATCCCCGGACGTGCTGATCACCGACATCCGTATGCCGGGCGCCTCGGGGCTGGAGCTGCTGCGCCGCATCCGCGATGCGCGGCCGGCGCTGCCGGTCATCGTCATGACGGCACACTCCGATCTGGGCAACGCGGTGTCCGCCTACGAGGGCGGCGCGTTCGAATACCTGCCCAAACCCTTCGACATCGACCAGGCGGTGGCGCTGGTGCGCCGCGCTGCCAGCGCCAGCCAGCCCCCCGGCAGTGACCTCGGCGGCGCGCCGCGCATTCCGGAGCTGCTGGGACGGGCGCCGGCCATGCAACAGGTGTTTCGCGCCATCGGACGCCTGGCGCGCTCGAGCGTCACGGTGCTCATCACCGGGGAATCCGGCACCGGCAAGGAACTCGTCGCTCGCGCGCTGCACGAGCACAGTCCGCGCGCGACCCGACCCTTCATCGCGCTCAACACCGCGGCGATTCCGGCGGACCTTCTCGAGTCGGAGCTGTTCGGGCACGAGCGCGGCGCGTTCACCGGAGCGGACGCGCAACGCCGCGGGCGCTTCGAGCAGGCCGATGGCGGCACCCTGTTCCTGGACGAGATCAGCGACATGTCGCTGCCGCTGCAGACACGCCTGCTGCGCGTGCTCGCCGAGGGCGAGTTCTACCGGGTCGGGGGCCAGACCCCGATCCGCGTCGACGTGCGCGTCATTGCCGCGAGCCACCAGAACCTGCAGGAGCGGGTGACGCGCGGCCTGTTCCGCGAGGATCTGTATCACCGCCTGAACGTCATCCGCATCGAGCTGCCGCCGCTGCGCGCCCGCGCGGAGGATATCCCGGACCTGCTGGGCTATTACCTGGTGGTGAGCGCCCACGAGCTGGGGGTGGACGCGAAGTCCCTCGCCCCCGAGGCCCTCGCCCGGCTCGCCGCCTACGACTGGCCTGGCAACGTGCGCGAGCTCGTGAACCTGTGCCGGCGGCTGTCGGTGCTGGCCCCGGGGAGCGAGGTACACCTCGCCGACCTGCCCGCGGAGCTTGCCGCCCTGCCCACGGAAGTCCCCGCGCAGGCGGACTGGGCCACGGCGCTCGGGCGCTGGGCTGAGCGGCACGCGCTCGCGGGTGAGCC
>CATPBQ010000315.1 GCA_955652795.1 uncultured Steroidobacteraceae bacterium
CGCCACAGCCTACGAGTTGCTCAAGGTGCGCGGCCAGGCGGCCGCGGAAGACTGGCATGCGCTCGGCGTCGGCTTCCTGGTGTCGGGCGTCGTGGCCTTCATCGCGGTCAAATGGCTGCTGCGCTACGTGCGCTCGCACCGCTTCACGATCTTCGCCTGGTACCGCATCGTCCTCGGATCGATCCTGCTCGCGCTGGTGATGCAGGGGACCCTGCGCTGAGGGCGCTTCCTGCGCACGTTACGGCGGCGCGCGCGGCCCGTCCTTCACGGCGCTGATGGCGGCGAGGCGCCGCTGGCGCAGTTGCTCACCGATCGTAGGACCGGTGAGCCCGCGGCGCTCCTCCTCCGTTAGCGCTACGGCGGCCGCGGCCGCCCGCGCCGCCTGCAGGTACGCGGCCTGCGGATAGGGCTCGTTTTCACGCCCGGTGCGCCCGCGTGCATCCGCTTCACACGCCAGCAGCAGCTCGGCAAAGCGCTCCGGGCGGCGAAAGGCGTCACAGTTTTCCAGCAGCGTGAGGAGCGTTGCGGGCTTCAGCTCAGCGGCGCGGTGCACCAGCGTGTGGTGACGGGCCGCGAGCACTGCCAGCTCGCGGTGCGCGTTCGGGACCTTGAGGCGCGCACTGAGGGCCTCGATCAGCGGCACGCCCGCCTCCTCGTGACCGTGATGACTCGGCCAGCGTTCGCGCGGCGTGCGGGCCTTGCCGAGGTCATGAGTGAGCGCGGCGAATCGTACGGCGCCGGAGGCGCCGAGCTTTGCCGCCTGACGTAGCGCGAGCATGACGTGCACCCCGGTGTCGATTTCCGGGTGCCAGCGAGGCGGCTGTGGCACCCCGTAGAGCGCCTCGATCTCGGGGAAAATCACCGCCAGCGCACCGCAGGCGCGCAGGGTTTCAAAGAACACCTCCGGGCGCGGCTCCCCGAGCGCACGCTCGGTTTCCTGCCACACGCGCTCGGGAACGAGCGCGCTCACTTCGCCCGCCTGGGTCATACGCTGCATCAGCTGCACGGTCTCATCGGCCACACGGAAGCCCAGGTCGGCGTAGCGGGCGGCGAAGCGCGCCACGCGCAGGATGCGCACCGGATCCTCGACGAAGGCTTCCGACACGTGGCGCAGCACGCGCGCAGCGAGGTCCGCCTGTCCGCCGTACGGATCGACGATCTCACCGCCCTCACTCTCGGCCATCGCGTTGATGGTGAGATCGCGGCGCCTCAGATCCTCCTGCAGCGTCACCTCGGGCGAGGACTGCGTGGTGAAGCCGCGGTAGCCGGGCGCGATCTTGCGCTCGAGCCGCGCGAGCGCGTACTCCTCGTGGGTCTGCGGATGCAGGAACACCGGGAACTCGCGCCCCACCGGCAGGTAGCCGGCGCGCTCCAGCTCCTGCGGCTGTGCACCGACCACCACCCAGTCGCGCTCGCGCACCGGCAGTCCCAGCAGCCGGTCCCGTACCGCGCCGCCGACCAAGTAGACTCGCATGGTGCGCATGTTAACCGAGAGCTCCCCGGGCAGCGCGGCGAATCCCGATGTTGCCGCGCATGTTGTGTGCGGCGTGCGCGCGTTACTGCTGGCTGCCGCGTGTACGCTGCTGTGCGGCTGCGGCACCCCGTATCTCGCGCAGGCCGCGCGCGGTCAGTGGCAGGTACTGCGTCAGCGTGTGCCCATCGATACGCTGCTGGCCGATCCGCGCACGCCGCCGGCCCTGCGCGCGCATCTGCAGGAGGTGCGCGCCGCACGTGAGTTCGCGTCCCGCGAGCTGGGGCTCCCCGACAACAAGAGCTACCGCAGTTACGCCGACATCGGCCGGCCGTACGTGGTGTGGAACGTGGTCGCGGCGCCGGAGTTCTCGGTCAGCCCGAAGCGCTGGTGTTTCCCGATCGCCGGTTGCGTCGCTTATCGGGGTTATTTTCGCGAGCAGCGCGCCCGCGAATTCGCAGCGGCTCTGGCGGTGCGCGGTTTCGATGTGAGCGTCGACGGCGTGCCCGCCTACTCGACCCTCGGCAGGTTCGCCGACCCGGTGCTCTCGAGCATGCTGCGCTACGGCGATGATGAGCTCGCCGCGACCATCTTCCACGAGCTCGCTCACCAGCTGCTGTACGTGCGCGACGACTCCGAATTCAACGAGGCGTTCGCCACCACGGTCGAAGGTGTGGGACTGGAACGCTGGCTGACGCAGCAGGGCTCATCGCAGCGCCTGCAGCAGTTCCGCGAGCGCCAGGCACACGCCGGGGCGTTCGTGAGCCTGCTGGCGCAGGGCCGCACCCGGCTCGCGCTGCTGTACGCCTCGGGTGTGGCGCGCGAGCAGATGCGCTCCAGCAAGGCGCAGATCCTCACCGCGCTCGCCGCGGACATCCGCGCGCTCGAGCTGCGTGAGGGCGTCAGCTATCCGTTGTACGAGGAGTGGATTGCCGCCGGCCTGAACAACGCGCGCCTGGCTTCGGTGTCCACCTACTTCGACTGCGTCCCGGGCTTCACGCGGCTGCTCGAGCAAGCCGCTAATGATCTCACGCGCTTCTATGCCGCCGCCGGCGAGCTGGCACGCGAGCCGCGCGCGCAGCGGCACGCGCGCTTGTGCACGGCACCGGTGGCTGAGGCTGGCTGAGCGCTTACCGGCGCGCGCTGGAGGACTTCAGGTCAGCGGCGCTGAGGCGGCGTGGATCGAGGGGCGCGGGTCGAGGTAGGTGGGCAACACCGCGAGCATGGCGGCGGGTGTGATGCCGAGCCTGCGGCAGCCATCCTCGCGGCACACGCTGTCGAGGGTGAGGGAGCGGAAGTTGTCGAGTGAAAACGGCTTGCCGGGCAGCATCCCCATCACCAGGCCCTGGATGCGCGCGAGTGTATCGGGCAGCGGCACGATCCGGCAGGGCAGGCGCGCTACGCGCGCGGTCAGGCGCACGATCTCTTCGAGCGTCATGACCTGCGGGCCGCACAGCTCATAGGTCTGACCGGCGCTGGCGCGCTCGCCGAGTGCGCGCGCCAGGGCGTCGGCGACGTCGAACACGCAGATGGGCGCGAAGCGCGCCCGCGCGCGCGCCAGCGGCAAGCAGCCCGCCGTGCGCCGCAGCAGGCGGGCGAAACGGTTGGTGAGGGAGTCTCCCGGCCCGAAGATCACCGAGGGACGGAAGATCGTGACTGCAGCGTCGGCGTGCGGCAGTTCGGACTGCGGCGCGGCGCGCAGCCGCGCTTCGGCGGCGGCCTTGGAGCGCAGATAGCGGCTCGGTGCGTGCGGATCCGCTCCCAGGGCGCTCATGTGCAGCACACGGCGCACTCCCGCGGTGCGCGCGCAAGCCATTACCTTGGCAGCGAGCTCGGTGTGCACGGCCTCGAAGCTCGCGCGCCCGTGCGGGTTCAGGATCCCGACGAGATTGATGACGGCATCACAGCCGCCGAACAGTTGACTGAGGATCCGCGGCTCATGCACGTTCGCGAGCCGCAGCTCGACCGTGTCGAGCACGCGCAGACGCTCGGCGCGCGTGAGATTGCGGGTGGGTACGCGCACCCAGTGCCCCGCGAACGCGAGCCGGATGACCAGCTCCGTGCCGACAAAGCCGCTGCCGCCGAGCACACAGACGTTCACATCACTCCCTTGCCTGCCGCGGCCCGCTCGAGCGGGCCGCTGCTTCAGCGCAGCGGGATCAACACAATCGTGTTACCGCGCCGCACTTCCAGCACCAGCACCGCGGCGCCCTTGGCGCGCTCGCGCAACTCGCGCAGATTGCCGACCCGGCCGCGATTCGCACCCACGATGACATCGTCGGCCCGCAGGCCGGCCTGGGCGGCGGCGCTGCCGGGCTCGACGCTGCGCACCAGCGCGCCAGCGGCGTCGGGCGCGTCGGCGAGCGCTGCGCCTTCAAAGCTCTTGTGAATGCTCACCGGACCGCCGCTGAGCCCGGCCGCGGTATCGGCGATCACCGCGGTCACGCGCAACGGCTTGCCGTCACGCACCAGGCCGATGTCGATCTTGTCGCCGACCCGCAGCAAGCCGATGGTGTTGCGCAGCTCGCTGTTGGACTTCACCGTCTGCCCGTTCACGGAGGTGATGACATCCCCGGTGCGGATGCCGGCCTTGTCCGCCGGCGAGCCCTCGACCACCTGCGACACCAGCGCTCCCATGGCGTTGCTGAGCCCGAGCGAATGCGCGATATCCGGCGTCACGGTATACATGCTCACGCCCAGCTGGCCGCGCTTGACCGAGCCGTACCTGATGAGTTGCTCCATCACGCTGCGCGCCATGTTCACCGGAATGGCGAAGCCGATGCCGATGTTGCCCCCGCTCCGGGACAGGATCGCGGTGTTGATTCCGATCAGCTCACCGCGCAGGTTCACCAGCGCGCCACCGGAGTTGCCGGGGTTGATCGAGGCGTCGGTCTGGATGAAGTCCTCGTAGCCGTCGGGGTTGATGCCGGAGCGCGACAGGCCGCTGATGATTCCGGAGGTCACGGTGTGTTGCAGGCCGAAGGGATTGCCGATGGCCACCACGAAGTCGCCCACCTCGGACTTGGCCGAATCACCGAGCGCCACCTGCGACAGACCGTCCGGCTTGACCTTGAGGACCGCCACGTCCGAGGGCGTGTCGCTGCCGACGACCTCGGCCTTGAGGTCGCGCCCGTCCTGCAGCGTGACGGTGATCTCGTTGGCGTTCTCCACGACGTGTGCGTTGGTGACGATATAGCCACTCTTGGCGTCGACGATGACGCCGGAGCCCGCGCTCTGGAACGGTCGCTCGCGCGGCCCGGTGTCCGGTGGCACGTCGAAGAAGCGGCGGAAGAAGGGGTCGTCGAGCAGCGGATTCTGCGGACCGCGCTCGCGAATGGTGCCGCGGGTGGCGATGTTGACCACCCCCGGCGAGACCTTCTTGATCATCGGCGCGAGCGTCGGGAGCGGCGTCTCCCCGACCGCCGGCGGCATGGCAGCCGGGATCGGCGCCGCGGCGAGCGCCACCACCAGGGCGAGGAGCAATGGGCGTCTCATGCCCTGGGAATTCTAGCCCGAAGCGCCTGCGCCGGTTAGAAAGGCATGGAGGTAACGCCCGCGGCATCGGGCCGCGGCTGCCGTTAACCCGCGCTCAGGAGAGCCGGTAGTGCGAGCGTGCACTACCGGCTGAACCGCCCCCGTCCTCAGGCGGCCTGGACGGAAATGCGCCGGGGCTGCTCCTGCGGGCGCTTGGGGATGCTCACTTCCAGCACCCCGTTCACGTGCCTGGCCTTGATCGCCTCGGCATCGGCGCTCTCAGGAAGGCTGAAGCGGCGCAGGAACGAGCCCGTGGCGCGCTCGACGCGCTCGAAACCGTCTGCGGACGTCTTGTTCTGCGAGCGGCGCTCGCCGCGGATCGTCAGCACGCCCTTGTCGGCGGTGATCTCGATGTCCTTGCCTTCGACGCCCGGCACGTCAGCGACCACCACGAAGCGCTCGGCTTCCTCGCGAACGTCGACATGCGGGATCCAGCTGACGCTCGCGGAGTCCGCGCTGTCAGCACTCTCGCCCACGGCGCGCTCGAACTGCCTCTGGAAGCGGCTCAAGAGCGCCCACGGCTCATAACGAACGATGGTCATAATGGCTCTCCTGTTGGAATGTTGGAAACAAAGCGCAAGCCTTGCGCGGTTGCACAGGATGTGTGGTTCGGGCGACGCGGTTTCAAGAGCCGCGGCTTCGTCGCTGGCCGCGGACCTGGGCCAAGGCAGCAGCTCTTGTGCGCGGCGCGCGCGGACCCATGTTCGTGCGGCCGCGAGCCGGGGCTTGCACGTGGCTGGACAAAAAGTCGTCCCCTGGGTGCCCTCTTTTGTGGGCAGCTGTGCAGAACCTGTGCTTCGTCTGGGCACAAGATATGGGGGGTGGGCGGCGGTTCACGGCAGGCGCAGTTCTTGAAAAAATCTTGCGCGTGCGACGGCCATAAACATCGTAACACATTGAAAATACTTACTAAAATTGGCGCACTAAAATCGACCCGCCGAGCTTGACGCCTCCCGGGACGCTCATTAGGCTTTTGACCCCGACACAAGATCTTGTGTTCGCGCCAGAGCGATCAAGGGTCACGCGGTCGGGGGGAGGTTTCAGGGACCTGACTGTCTGAACGGCAGCAGGTACCGGTCAGGCTCGCGGCTCGTTGAGCGCCGCCTCAAGCGCTTTGGCTGGCATTCCCTGCAATCCGTTGAGCCAGGCGTCAAGAACATTCGGAGCGCCGCGGATTACATGAACACTGTCGTCAAGATCGATCCCCGGGACATCGACGCCATTCCTTTCCAGGAAGCGTCGCTCGACATCTGGGACAAGAAGTATCGCCTCTCGGCCAAGGACGATACGCCCATCGACAGGACGATGGACGATACCTACCGGCGCGTCGCGCGCGCGCTCGCCGACGTCGAGCACGAGGACGTGCGCGAGCACTGGAACGAGCGCTTCCTGTGGGCGCTGCGACGCGGGGCCATTCCCGCCGGCCGCGTCATCTCCAATGCCGGGGCGCTCGAGCACAAGCCGGCGACCTCGACCATCAACTGCACGGTCTCGGGCACGATCCACGACTCGATGGACGA
>CATPBQ010000316.1 GCA_955652795.1 uncultured Steroidobacteraceae bacterium
CACCTGAGGTATCGAGCGTAACACTCAGATATTGCATAAGAATTTCTCCGCAGTTGAATTCCGTGCCGTGTCACGGTCAAAATCGCGCGCTTTGAAAGCGACGGGAACTTTCACGCGGCCTCTGCCTCTAGAGCCCATCTCATGATCAAGACCGCACACCTGACCAAACACTACGGCTCGCTCACGGCGGTGGAGGATGTGAGCTTTCAGGTGGGCCCGGGCGAAGTGCTCGGATTCCTGGGTCCCAACGCGGCGGGCAAGACCACCACCATGCGCATGCTCGCCGGGTTCGTCACGCCGACTTCCGGCCGCGCCAGCATCTGCGGTCACGACGTCGCGAGCGCGCCGCTCGCGGCCAAGGCGGCCCTCGGTTATCTGCCCGAAGGGGCGCCGACCTACGGCGAGATGACCGTGCGGCGCATCCTGGCGTTCGTCGCCGACCTGCGCGCGCTCAAGGGTGCGCGCCGAGAGCAGCGCCTCGCGCACGTCATCGAGCGCCTGCAGCTCGGCGGCGTACTCGACCAGACCATTGAGACGCTCTCCAAGGGCTTTCGCCGCCGCGTGGGCCTCGCCCAGGCGATCGTGCACGACCCGCCGGTGCTGATTCTCGATGAGCCCACCGACGGCCTCGATCCCAACCAGAAGCACGAGGTGCGCACCCTCATCAACGACATGGCGCGCGACAAGATCATCGTCATTTCCACGCACATCCTCGAGGAGGTCGACGCGGTGTGCACCCGGGCGATCATCATCTCCCGCGGTCGCATCGTCGCCGACGACACCCCGGCGGGGCTCGCCGCCCGCTCGCGCTATCACAACGCGGTGTCCATGCAGCTCGAGCAACCCGCGCAGCTCGCCGGCGCCCGCGACGCCGTGGCCGCGCTGCCCGCGGTCGCGCAGGTCGAGGTGAGCGAGCGCGATGCGCGGCTCACCGCCCTGCCCAAGGCCGGCGCGACCATTCTGCCGGCGCTTTCCGAGCTCGCCGCGCGCCAGGGGTTGAGGCTCAAGGAACTGCACCTGGAGTCCGGACGCCTCGACGAAGTGTTCCGGACCATCACCGCCTGAGGAACCGTCTTAGATCATGCGTAACGTGGGCATCATCATGCGCCGCGAGTTGGCGAGTTACTTCGCCACACCGCTGGCGTACGTTTTCATACTCGTCTTCCTCGTGCTGGCCAACGCCTTCACCTTCTACCTGGGAGGCTTCTATGAGCGCGGCCAGGCGGATCTCGATCCATTCTTCAGCTTCCACCCCTGGCTGTATCTGTTCCTGATTCCGGGGATCTCGATGAGGCTGTGGGCCGAGGAGCGCAAATCCGGCAGCATCGAGCTGCTGATGACCCAGCCGGTGCAGCTGTGGGACGCGGTGCTCGGCAAGTTTCTCGCCGCCTGGATATTCACCGCGCTGGCGCTGGCGCTCACCTTCCCGCTGTGGATCACCGTCAACTACCTGGGCCATCCTGACAACGGCGCGATCCTGGCCGCCTACCTCGGCAGCCTGCTGCTCGCCGGCGGCTTTCTCGCCGTCGGCTCGTGCATGTCGGCGCTGACGCGCAACCAGGTGGTGGCGTTCATCCTCGCCGTGGCGGTGTGCTTCGTGTTCCTGCTGGCGGGCTTCCCCATGGTGCTCGATGTCTTTCGCAGCTGGGCGCCGCAGGCGCTGGTGGATGCGCTCGCCTCGCTGTCGTTTCTCACCCATTTCGAGTCCATCGCCAAGGGCGTCATCGACGTGCGCGACCTGCTGTACTTCGCGATGCTGATCGGTTTCTTCCTGCTGGCGAGCGCGATCACGCTCGAGCTGCGCAAAGACCGATGAGCAAACGCTCGACACTCGGCGGCGGCACCCTGCTGGCGCTTGCGCTGCTGTTTATCGGCCTGACGATGCTGTTCAACCACGCGCTGCGCGGCTGGCGGCTGGATCTCACGCAGAACCGTCTCTATACCACCGCGCCCGGAACCGACCGGATCCTTGCCAGCACCAAGGAACCCATCAACCTGTATTTCTTTTTCTCGGAAAAGACCGCGACGCAGCTGCCGGAGTTCAAGACCTACGGGGTGCGGGTGCGCGAATTCCTGGAAGAGCTGGTCGCACGCTCCGCAGGGAAACTGCGGTTGCACGTGATCGACCCGCAGCCGTTCTCGGAAGAAGAGGATCGCGCCTCCGAGCTCGGGGTGCGCGGCACGCCGGTGGGAGCCACCGGTACGCAGTTCTACTTCGGCCTTGCCGGAACCAACGCGACCGATGGCCACGCAGCCATCGAATTCTTCGATCCCAGGAAGGAGCAGTTCCTCGAGTACGACGTCGTCAAGCTCGTCTATCAGCTCGCCAACCCCAAAAAGCCCGTGGTCGCCTGGCTATCCTCGCTGCCGATGGCTCCGGGCTTCGATCCGCAGAGCGGGCAGATGCGCGAACCGTGGGTCGTGTACAGCGAGGCGCAGCAGCTCTTCGACCTGCGGCCGCTCGAAGGGGCTGCGACCCGCATCGAGCCGGACGTGAACGTGCTGGTGCTGGTGCACCCGAAGGATCTGTCACCCGCGACGCAATTCGCCATCGACCAGTACGCGCTGCGCGGCGGACATATCCTGGTGTTCGTCGACCCGCTCGCCCAGTCCGATCAGTCCGGCGCCGAGGCGCAGAATCCGATGGCGGCCATGGGCGCCGACAAGTCATCGCACCTGGCCGCGCTGCTGGGCGCCTGGGGCATACAGTTCAATCCCGCCGAGGTGGTCGCCGACCGAGGCCACGCCTTGTCGGTGAGCATGCGCCAGGGAGAGAAGCCGGTGGTGCACCTGGGCGTGCTCGGGCTCGACAAGGGCAGCTTCACGGCCGACGACGTGATCACCGCCGGACTGTCGAACGTCAACGTGGCCACCGCGGGTTACCTCGAACCCGTCAAGGGCGCGAAGGTGCACTTCGAGCCGCTGTTGCAGTCGAGCACCGACGCGCAGGCCCTGCCGGTCGCGCGCTTCCGCATGCTGCTCGATCCCGCGACCCTGCGCGACGGGTTCAAGCCCACCGGCCGACGTTACACGATCGCCGCGCGGATCAGCGGCAACGTGCACAGCGCCTTCCCTGCGGGCCCACCGGCGGGCGTGACGCTACCCGCCGGCCAGACGCACCTGAAGGAATCCGCGCGCCCTCTCAGTCTGATCGTGTTTGCCGACACCGACCTGCTGTCCGATTATCTTTGGGTGCGTGAGCAGAATTTCTTCGGCCAGCGCCTCACTCAGGCCTGGGCGAGCAATGGCGACCTGGTGCAGAACGCGCTCGACAATCTCGCCGGCAGCACCGACCTCATCAGTGTGCGCGGCCGCGCCTCGTTCACGCGACCGTTCGAGCGCGTGGAAAAACTGCGGCGTGCCGCAGATGACCGCTTCCGGGCGAAGGAGCAGGAGCTCGAACAGCAGTTGCGCGAAACGGAAGATAAGCTCACCGCGCTGCGGTCCAAGGGCGGCAATCAGTCGGCGCTCATCATCACACCCGAGCAGGAACAGGAAATCGAGCACTTCCAGACCGAGAAACTGCGCATCCGCAAGGAGCTGCG
>CATPBQ010000317.1 GCA_955652795.1 uncultured Steroidobacteraceae bacterium
CCGGCGTAGCGCGTCTCCACCGGAAAGATGCGGCCGTGCGCGCTGATGAGCGGCGCGTCGCCCAGCAGGCGCGCCACCGCTGCCCCATCCAGCGTTGCCGACATGACGAGCAGCCGCAGGTCGGGCCTGAGGTGGGCGCGCGCATCGAGGGCGAGCGCAATCCCCAGATCGGCCTGCAGGCTGCGTTCGTGGAATTCGTCGAAAATGACGGCGGCGACGCCCTCGAGCGCCGGATCACTCTGCAGCAGCCGCGTCAGCACGCCCTCGGTAACCACCTCGATGCGCGTGTCACGCGAGACGCGCGTGTCGAAGCGCATGCGGTAACCGACCGTGCGCCCGACGCTCTCGCCGAGCGTTTGCGCCATGCGCTGGGCGATGGCGCGCGCCGCGAGGCGGCGCGGCTCGAGCATGATCAGCCGCTTACCGCGCGCCCACTCCTCGTCAAGCAGCGCGAGTGGCACCACCGTGCTCTTGCCGGCACCGGGCGGCGCCTGCAGCACGGCCGCGCGCTGCGTGCCGAGCGCCTCGCGCAGCGGCGCCAGCGCTTCGTCAACGGGCAGCCCGGAGTTCACCAGATGCGGACGCGCTCTTCCTGCGGCAGGTACAACTGCTCGCCGGGCTGCACATTGAAGGCGGCGTACCAGGGGTCGACGTTGCGGACCACGCCGTTGACGCGGAATTTCGGCGGGCTGTGTGGGTTGCTCACCACCTGCGTGCGCAGCTGCTCGTCGCGGTTGAGCGCGCGCCAGATCTGCGCGAACGACAGGAAGAAGCGCTGATCGCCGCTGAGGCCATCGAGCTGCGGCGCCGGCGCGCCCTTGAGTGAGCGGTGATAGGCGTCGTAGGCGACCGACAGCCCGCCGAGGTCGCCGATGTTCTCCCCGAGCGTCAGGCGGCCGTTGATTTTCAGTCCCGGCAGTACGACGTAGCCATCGTACTGCGCGACCAAGCGGTCGACGCGCGTGCGGAAGGCATCGGTGTCGGCCTGCGCCCACCAGGTGTGCAGCACACCGCGCGCATCGGACTTCGCGCCCTGATCATCGAAACCGTGCCCCATCTCGTGTCCGATCACCGCGCCGATGCCGCCGTAGTTGACCGCGGCGTCCGCCTGCGGATCGAAAAACGGCGGCTGCAGGATGGCCGCCGGGAACACCACTTCGTTGAACGTCGGGTTGTAGTAGGCGTTGATCGTCTGCGGAGTCATGCCCCATTCGCCGCGATCCGTGGGTCCGCCGAGACGCATGACCTGGCGGCGCCACTCGAATATGCGCGCACGCACCAGGTTGCCAAATGCGTCGCCCGTGACGATCGACAGCGCCGAGTAGTCGCGCCACGTGTCCGGGTAGCCGATCTTGGGATGAAAGGCGGCCAGTTTCTCGAGCGCCACCTTGCGGGTCGCGGGAGTCATCCAGGCAAGCTGCTCGATGCGCTGCGCGTAGGCCGCACGCAGGTTTTCCACCAGGGCAAGCACCTGCTGCTTCGAAGCGGGCGGAAAGTAGCGCTGCACGTACAGCTCGCCGACCACTTCGCCCAGATCGACGTCGAGCGCGCCTACCGCGCGCTTCCAGCGCTCGCGCTGCTGTGGCTGGCCGTTGAGCGTGCGTCCATAGAAATCGAAGCGCTCGTCATAGAACGCCGACGGCAGCACCTCGGCCACGCTCACCAGGTAGTGATACTTGAAGTAGGCGCGCCAGCGCCCGACCGGCACCTGCAGAAACAGCTGCGCGAGTCCCTGCACGGCGTCGAGTTCGCGCACCACGAAGCGCGGCTGGGCATCGACACCCTCCGCCGCCAGCAGCACCTCCCAGATGAAGCCCGGCGCGAGCTGCTCGAGCTCCACGCGCGTGCGCGGATTGTAGGTGAGATCGCGCTCGCGGCGCCTGGCAGCAGGCCAGTGCAGCCTGGCGATGCGCGTCTCGATGTCGAGTATCGATTGGGCATCCGCCGCCCCATCGCGCTCGCCGGCCAGCGTCAGCAGGCGCGCGACGTGCGCCGCGTACTGGACACGCAGTGCCGCGTACACCGCGTCGTCCTTCAGGTAGTAGTCGCGGTCGGGCATGCCGAGCCCGCTCTGTGAGATCGAGACCACGTAGTGGTCGGGGTCTTTCTGGTCCGTGGTGATGGCAATGCGCACGGGCAGGCCAAGACCCAGGTCCGGGCGGCCCATGAGCCGCGTCAGATCCTTGTGGGTCTGCGCGGCGGCGATCGCATCCAGCCCCGCCTGCGCCGGCGCCAGCCCCGCGCGCTCGATGGCCGCGGTGTCCAGGTAGGCGCGATAGTAATCACCGACTTTCTGCGCGTTGCTGCCGTCGGGCGCCTGCGCGGGCAGCGCCTCCACGATCCCGCGCACCTGCTGCTGGGAGCGTTCGTCGAGCTCGTCAAAGGAACCCCAGCGGGTGCGGTCGGGTGGAATCTGATGCGCATCGATCCACAGGCCGTCGGCGTAGCGGTAGAAATCGTCTCCGGGCCTCACCGCGGCGTCGCGGGCGGTGAGATCCAGGCCCCACGCGCCGATCTGCGCGTGCGCTGTCGCGGCCGGCGCCGACGCCGGCGCCCGGGGTAGAGAGTGTGAGCAGCCTAGAGCGAGGGCCGCAGCAGCCGCAACGAGGCTCGCCGATATCTTTGCCACGCCATTCATGCCATGTGTACCTGAGCTGCCGGTCGCGGTGTTACGGCGCAAGGATTTTGAGCATGCTCGTCTCGATCTCGGACACTTGCATCACGCTCTTCTGTTCCGTGCCATAGAGCGACTTGAGGAACGCCTGGTCCCAGCCACTGATGCTCTGGGGCACACTGTCCCCGCCCTTGTCGAACAGCCGCAGGATAGTAGGCGTCGATCCCAGATCTGAGTCGAGCCGAACCTCGGCCAGCCCCACCATCGCGATGTAGTCGGCGAGCTGTCCCATCCGTAGCTGCTGCAGCCGATTGCTATCGACCATCACGATGACCGACGAAAGGCTCTGCGCTGCGTACCAAACAAGCCGCGAGGCCTCGGTGATCTTGTTGGTCGGGATGTCGCTTGTCCCCCCCAGAAGCGAATTGTCGGGACTGACCGGCACTCCATCATTGGAGCTGGGAGCGACGTTGTACCAAACGCGTACCGGGCGCGGCGTGTCGAAAAAGCGTCTGATCCCGCCCTCCCCATTGTGGGCATTGAGCAGGTGCGGGTCGCGAGCACGCCACTTTTTCAACAATAGGTCAGGCTCGCGCGTCACAACAACGTATAAGTTGGCGCGACAGTGCTCTGGGCCCAGTGGAACGTGCGCGGACGCCGCGATCTGGGATATGCGAGACAGGATGAATTCCCCCGAGGCGCGCGGCAATCCTGCCACCAAGGGGCACACCGGAGTGTGCCATCGCGCCAGCGACTCATCCCAGGGGTGCACTATGATGGACCATACGAACGCGTCCAGCTGGCGCTCAAGGAGCTTCCTTTCTCTCCTGGCTTCGATCGTGATCGTGCTCGGCTCGCTCTTGGCGTCCTTCGCAGAATCACGGGCCAGGTCGGGTGCGGCGGCTCTCGCGTCCCATGCGAGCATCGCCACGGCGATCGAGGCCATGAGATGAGCGGTCCGCGAATTGCGGGGCGATGAGCTGCTCATGCCTCAGCTCAATGGCGCCAGACTCCAAACGCGAACAACAGCCAACCGCTGATCCAGGCAAGCCCGCCCAGGGGCGTGAGCAGGCCGAGTGCGCGCGGGGCACCGAAGCTCAGGGCATACAGGCTCCCCGAGAACAGGACCACCCCGGCCACGATGAGCGCCGCCGCGGCGCGCAGCGGGCCCACATCGAGGCTGCGCAGTGCCAGACCGACGCCGATGAGGCCGAGGGCCTGAAAAAAGTGATACCGCACCGCCGTGTCCCACAGCTGCAGCCGCTCGGGAGTCAGCTGATTCCTGAGCGCGTGGGCCCCGAAGGCGCCGCAGACCGTGGCGAGCGCCAGCAGCAGGCCCGCGATGGCGAGCGTGCGGCTGCTAGTCACCGTGCGCGCCGAGAAACGGCTTGATCAGATCGAGCGGCAGGGGAAAGACGATGATCTGGGTCCGCTCGTGCGAGATGTCCGCGAGTGTCTGCAGGTAGCGCAGCTGCAGGGCGCTCGGCTGGCGCGCCAGGGCCTGCGCCGCCTCGGCCAGCTTCGCGGCCGCCTGGCTCTCGCCCTCGGCGTGGATGATCTTCGCACGCCGGGTGCGCTCGGCTTCGGCCTGCTTCGCCATGGCGCGAATCATGCTTTCGTCGAGGTCGACATCCTTGATCTCGACGGTCGAGACCTTGATGCCCCAGGCCTCGGTGGCCTGGTCGAGGATGCGCTGCAGGTCGACGTTGAGCTTGTCGCGCTGCGCGAGCAGATCGTCCATCTCGTGCTGGCCCACCACCGAGCGCAGCGTCGTCTGCGCGACCTGGCTGGTGGCATCGAAGGCGTTCGCCACCTGGATGATGGCCTTGCCGGCATCGACGATGCGGAAATAGACCACCGCGTTCACCTTGACGGACACGTTGTCGCGCGTGATCACATCCTGTTTGGGGACGTTGAGTACGATGACCCGCAGGTCCACCCGGCGCGTCCTCTGTATGCCCGGCCAGATGAGTACCAGCCCGGGACCCTTGATGCCGGTGAAGCGCCCCAGGGTGAACACTACGACACGCTCGTATTCGTTCAGCACGTTGAAGGCGCTGAACACCAGCACGACGATGAGTATGGCGATGGCGATCACGAACGACATGAGTGTCTCCAGAGCTCCTGAGCGGTGCTCACTGCGGCTCGACCCACAATGTTAGACCTTCCACCCTGACGATGCGCGTCAGGTCGCCGGCGCGCAGCGCGGCGTCGCTGCGGGCGTTCCAGAACTCCCCGCCGTAGCGCACGCGTCCCCGGCCGGTGAAGTCCTCGACCACCTCGGCCGTTGCGCCGATCATGCCCTGCGTTCCGGTGGCGACCGGACGGCGCATGGAGCGGGTCGCGAGGTACACGATACCCGCGATCATGAGGCCGCCCATGGTCGCGAACGCGCCGATCAGCGGCCGGCCCACGCTCATGCCCGGCACGTCCGTATCGAAGAGAATGAGCGAGCCGACGACGAATGCAATCAGACCCCCTACCCCGAGCGAACCGTAGGTCGGGAAGAAAAACTCCGAGATGATCATGGCGGTGCCGACCACCACCAGCGCCAGCCCCGCATAGTTCACCGACAGGATCTGGAACGCGAACAGCGCGATCAGCAGGCAGACCGAGCCGGCCACACCCGGCAGTACCGCGCCGGGATTGTACCCCTCGAGCAGCAGACCCCAGATGCCGATCAGCATCAGTCCGTACGCGACCGTGGGGTTGGTGATGACCGCCAGCAGCTGTGTGCGCCAGTCGGGCTTCATGCGCACCACGGTAAGCCCGCGGGTCGCAAGCTTCACGGTGCGGTCGCCGATGCGCACCTCGCGCCCGTCGATGCGCGTCAGCAGCTCCGGCAGGTCACGCGCGATGACGTCGATGACCTTCTGTTGCAGCGCAGCCGTGGACGACAGGCTGGCGGCGCCGCGTACTGCCTGCTCGGCCCACTCGACATTGCGGCCGCGCTCTTCGGCCAGGCCGCGGATATAGGCCACCGCGTCATTGACGACTTTGCGCTCCATGGCGCTCCCCGGCAGGTTGGGCGCCGCGCCGCCGCCCGGAGCGGGCGGACTGGCTGCGGGGGCGTTGTCATTCCGGTCCTGCGGCGGGTGAGTCCCCGGCGTGGGTGCGGGGGGTGAGCCGGGCTCGGGCTCACCGCCGATGGAAACAGGCGTCGCGGCCCCCAGGTTGGTGGCCGGCGCCATCGCCGCCACGTGACTCGCGTAAAGAATGTAGGTCCCGGCGCTCGCCGCGCGCGCACCGGGAGGACTGACGTAACTCACCACGGGAACCGGGGAGGCCAGGATCGCGCGGATGATGTCGCGCATCGCGCTGTCGAGTCCCCCAGGGGTGTCGAGTTCCAGCACCACCAGGCGGCTGCCGTTCTCGTGCGCCGACTCGATGCCGTGCACCACGTAGCGCGAGGTTGCCGGCCCGATCGGTCCGTTGATCTCGAGCACGGCGGCCGTCCCGGCGACTGAG
>CATPBQ010000318.1 GCA_955652795.1 uncultured Steroidobacteraceae bacterium
ATGCCGTTGACGAGGTAGATGGAAACCGGTACCCGCTCCTTGCGCAAGGCGTTCAAAAAGGGGTCTTGCAGGGACTGGCCTTTGGCCATCGGGTTCTCCTTATTTTTACAGCTTCGAGTTATTCGGCAAGACAAACGGACCGCAAGTGAACTTCCATGTTCCGCGATCCGGCAAAACCGACGTGCCTCATCAGCGGCGAGGAACCGAGTTCAGTCATCTTAACATGCGGGTTCCTTTAAAGCCCAAGCCGGGCCAACTCATGACATATGTCTCGATTCCACGACAGCTGACTGTCCGGATCGATCCATTCCCCGAGGGCTTCGCTCCGCATCCAGGTCAGCTGGCGCTTCGCCAGTTGGCGCGTTGCCGCAACGGCCCGCTGCACCCCCTCCTCCAGGGCGCATTGCCCGTCGAGATGCGCCCACAGCTGGCGGTAGCCCACCGCGCGCATCGATGGATGACGAGCGGACAGATCGCCGCTGCGGCGCAACCCGATCACCTCATCGAGAAAGCCCGCCGCCATCATGGCGTCAAAGCGCCGGGCGATACGCTCGTGCAGCACCGCTCGCTTCCTGGGGGCAAGCACCCAGTAGCGCAGTTGCCAGCCGGCGAGCGGACTGACGGTCGCACGCTGCAGCTGTGAGATCGGCCGTCCGGTCGTGTAACAAACTTCGAGCGCACGCTGGATCCGTTGGCGGTCAGCCGGCGCGATGCGCGCGGCCGCTTCCGGGTCCAGGCCGGCCAGCTCCGCGTGCAGCGCCGGCCATCCGTGCTTCGCGGCCCGCGCGTCCAGCTGCGCGCGCAGCAGCGGGTCGGCCTGCGGCAGAGCCGCCAGCCCATGCAGGAGCGAGCGCAGGTAGAGCATGGTCCCCCCCACCAGGAGCGGCACCCGGCCGCGGGCATGAATGTCGCGGATGCTCCCGAGGGCGTCGGCCACGAAGCGCCCCGCGGAATAGCTCTCGGTCGGCTCGCACAGGTCGATCAGGTGGTGGGGAACGCGCGCGCGCAACTCGCGCGCCGGTTTGGCTGTGCCAATGTCCAGACCCCGGTAGACCAGCGCCGAGTCCACGCTGACGATCTCCACCGGGGCGCTCTCGGCGAGCCCCAGGGCCCAGTCGGTCTTGCCGGCGCCCGTGGGCCCGGTGAGGATGAATACCGGCAGCTCGTGCGGCCCGCCAGCCGCACCGGGCGCGGGCGTATCGGCCGCGCGCGCGCCGTGCGTCATTCAGCGCCCCCGCAGGAACAGCTGATCCAGCTGCTGCAGGGACAGACGCGTCCAGGTTGGTCGTCCGTGGTTGCACTGGTTGGCGCGCTCGGTGGCCTCCATCTGCCGCAGCAGCGTGTCCATTTCCGGCAGTGCAAGGCGGCGGTGCGCGTGGATCGCGCTGCGGCAGGCGAGCGTGCCGAGGAACCTGTCGGCGGCGCCCTCGAGGTGATGCGTGTTGGCCTCCAGGGTGAGGTCCTGCACCAGCAGCGTGACGATGCGGGAGATTTCCCCCGGCTTGAGCGTCGCCGGCACGCGGCGCAGTGCCAATCTCGTGGACCCGAGCGCGTCGAGCTCGAAACCCGCCTGCTCCCACTCGCCGCGCCGCTCCAGGAGCGCCGTGAGCTCGTGCGCCTTGAGCTCGATGACCACGGGTTCCAGCAGGTGCTGCGAAGCGGGGGTGCCGCTGGCGCGCTCGGCCTTGAATTTCTCGTACAGCACGCGCTCGTGCGCCGCATGCATGTCCACCAGCACGAGTCCCTCGCGATTCTGCGCGAGGATGTAGGCGCCGTGCAGTTGGGCGAGCGCCGTGCCGAGGGGATGTTCCTCGGCCCAGGACAGCAACGGGGGCAGCACCCCCTCGTCGCGCACCGAGGCCGCGATCGCCCACGGATCGCGCGAGGGCTCATAGAGCGGCAGGCTCGTCCCGCGCTCCGCGTGTGCCGCAGCGCCGTAGCCGGCGCCCAGCGCTGGTGCACCCCGGGCGGCAGAGGCGGCGGAGAGATCCGGCTTCGTGCCCGCCAGGGCGCGCTCCACGGCGCGAAAGGCAAAGTCATGAATCTGGCGGCTGTCACGGAAACGCACTTCGAGCTTGGCCGGATGCGCGTTCACGTCCACGAGCTTCGGATCGAGCGTCAGGTAGAGCACATAGGCGGCGTGGCGGCCGTGATACAGCACGTCCCGATACGCAAGTCTGACGGCGTTCATCAGCAGCCGGTCACGCACGCTGCGGCCATTGACGAACCAGAACTGTTGGTCCGGCTGCGCACGCGAGCGCGTCGGCAGGCCTGCCCAACCCGACAGCATGACGGGCCCCGCCGCGTGCCTCACGGGGACCGCAGCGGCCGGAAAGTCCCTGCCGAGCACCTCCTCGAGGCGCGTGGCCTCGGCGCCCGCGCCGCTCACCGCCGGGGCATCCAGCAGCACCCGCATGCCGTGGCGCAGGCGAAAGCTCACATCAAAGCGCGACAGCACCAGCCGCTCCACGAGCCTGGCGATGTGCGTCAGCTCGGTCGCATCGCTGCGCACGAACTTGCGCCGCGCCGGCACGTTGAAGAACAGGTCACGCACCTCGATGGTGGTGCCCGGCGGGTGCGCCGCCGGGCGCACGGGCGTCAGCGCACCCCCGTCGAGGTCGAGTTGTGCAGCGTGCTCGGCGCCGGCGGCACGCGAGACGATCCGCAGCCGTGACACCGAGCCGATCGAGGGCAGCGCCTCACCCCGGAAGCCGAGCGTGGTGACCGCCTCCAGATCATCGAGACAGGCGATCTTGCTGGTCGCATGCCGCGCCAGTGCCATCGGCAGCTCGCCGGCCACAATTCCGCAGCCGTCGTCGCGCACCCGCACCAGAGCGACGCCGCCACGCTCGATGTCGATCTCGATACGCGTCGCGCCGGCATCCAGCGCGTTTTCGGCGAGCTCCTTGACGACCGAGGCCGGCCGTTCGATCACCTCGCCGGCCGCGATCTGGTCGACGAGTTCGCCGGGAAGAATACGGATGGGCATGCAGCCCGCAGTTTACAGGCGATCAGCTCACGGCGACGGGGTCGATCAGGGCGTGGCGGCGGCGGGCGAGGCGCCCGCTGCGCTGGCGAGAGTGCGGCGCACCTGCTTGAAACGCGTGCCGTCGGGCGGATTCTGCATGAAGTAGCTGCGCACGCCGCCGGCGATCGCGTCCGCAAGCCGCGCCTGCTCCCTGGCGCTGCGCAGGCGACGCTCCTCGGCGGGATTGGAAATGTAGGCGGTCTCGACGAGCATCGAGGGAATGTCGCGAGACTTCAGCACCACGAAGCCGGCGCGCTGCACCTGGGCCTTGCGCATTTCACCGACGCCCTCGAGCGCGTTCACCACCCGCTCCGCGGCGCCGGCACTGACGCCGATAATTCCGCTCTGCGCGGCATCGATGAGCACCGGTTCGAGCACGCCCTGGTCGTCGCGGCGCGCGCCGGCGACGAGGTCGGCGGCGTTTTCGCGCTCCGCGAGCCAGCGGGCCGCCTCGCTGGAAGCGCCGTGCACCGACAGCACGTACACCGAGGCGCCGGAGACGCTGCGGTCGCGGATCGAGTCAGCATGCACGGAAATGAACATGTCGGCCCGCGCGAGGTGCGCGCGTCCGATACGGTCGCGCAGCTCGAGAAACTCGTCCCGGTCGCGCGTCAGGACGGCGTGCATTCCCGGTTCGGCGTTGATGCGTTCGGCGAGCGCGCGCGCGATCGCGAGCGTCACGTCTTTCTCGCGCGTGCCACCGTGTCCGATGGCTCCCGGATCCACACCGCCGTGTCCGGCGTCCACCGCGATGATGACGTTGCGGTCGCCATCCCCGGGCGCGTGCACCGCGCGCACCGTCTTCGGAGCGAGCTGTGCCGGCGCCTGCGCCGGCTCGCCCAGGATCAGCACGAGATGGCGGCCCTCCTCGCCCGGGGCCCATGCGCTGTGCGCGGCGAGTGCGGATTTCAGCTGCACCACGACCCGCAGCGTCCCCTCCGGCTGGCTGCCGAAGCGCACGTCCGTGACCACCCCGGAAGCTGCCGGCGCGCGCACCTCGCTCGCCAGGTGCGTTTGCGAGAGATCAATGACCACCCGATCGGGGTGCTCGAGCGTGAAGAGTTTGGGCGTCCCGCCCTCGGTCAGATCGAGGGTGACCTGCGCCGAATCCGCGCTCGTGGACAGGTGAATGCCGCGCAATTCCGCCGCTCCGCTTGCGGAAATAGCGCCCAAGCCGAGCAGACCGGCAGCGAATCCTTCGCAAAAAGTCTTTCTAATCATTGGGTTCGCAGCGCTAGCTGCCGGATAATCTACGGCCTTGGCGTGTCCTTTTCAACTGCCGCGTGCTTACTTCAGCCGCCGCCGTGCGGCTGCCCCTGAAGCCGGGCGAGCCAGGACTCCCCGAGCGTCGAGCGCGCATCCACCTCGATGTCATGGCCCGCCGCGCCGGCCGCAAACGCCAGGGTCAGATCCGCCGGCGGCAGACGTGTCCCGCCGCGCTCGGGCCATTCGACCAGCCAGACGTGACCGTTGCGCGCCCAATCGCGCAGGCCGAGCGACTCGAGCTCCTCGGCGTCGCGTACGCGGTAAAGATCGACGTGCGCGACGGTGAGTGCACCCACCGGGTACAGCTCGAGCAGCGTGTAGGTCGGGCTGGGCACCGCACCCGCCACACCCAGCGCGCGCAGGAAGCCGCGCGCGAAGGTCGTCTTGCCCGCACCGAGCTCACCGCTCAGATACAGGACTGCGAGTGCCGCATCCGCGGCCGGGCGCGCACGGGCCAGCCGCCAGCCGAGGTCCTCCGTGTCCTGGGCGGTGCGGGCGTGCGTGCGCATCGGCCACCTCAGAGGTTGACGCAGTTATGCAGCTCGCGCGCCAGATCGCTCGCCAGCAACCCGCGCTCGCCGCTGCGGGCCGCGGCGTCGCCTGCCATGGCGTGCACCAGCACCCCGACACGCGCCGCCGTCCAGTTGTCGTGGCACTGGGCGAGGATGCCGGCGATCGCCCCGGTGAGCACATCGCCGGTGCCCGCGGTAGCCATGCCGGGATTGCCCCGCTCGCACACGCCGGGCGTGCGGCCGAGGGATCCGACCAGTGTGCCCGCGCCTTTCAGCACGATGGTGCCGTGGAAGCGATCGAGCAACCGATCGAGCGCCGCCAGGCGATCGCGCTGAATCTCCTGCGCACTCACGCCCAGCAGACGACCCGCCTCCCCCGGGTGCGGGGTCAGGATCCAGTCCTCGCGCGCCGGCGCGCCGCTCTCGGCGAGCAGGTTGAGCGCATCGGCGTCGATCACCAGCGGCTTGCCGCTGGCGAGCACGGTGTTCAACGCGCTGCGCGCCCACGGCGAGCGCCCGAGCCCCGGTCCCACCGCGATGACCTCCGCGCGGCCGAGCGCCTCGGCGAGCACCGCATCCCCGCTCAGGGCCACACAGATCAGTTCGGGCCGTCCGGCCGCGATCGGCGCGACGTTCTCGGGCGCCACCGCTACGGTCGTCAGCCCCGCGCCCACTCGCAGACACGCCTCACCCGCCAGACGGGCAGCTCCCGGCATGCCGCTGCCGCTGCCGACAATCAGCACACGCCCGAAGTTGCCCTTGTTCGCCGAGCGCGCTCTGCGGGGCAGCGCCTCGTGGATTTCCGCCTCGATAATGCGCGTCAGGCGTGGCGCGAGGTGCGCCCCGGGTGCGGGTGCAAGCTCCAGATCATCGAAAAACACCGTGCCGGCGAACTCCGGACCCTCGCCCACCAGAAGCCCGGTCTTCAGACCCACGAACGTCACGGTCGCATCGGCGCGAACCGCCTCCCCGAGCGCCACCCCGGCATCGCCGTCGAGCCCCGAGGGCACATCGAGCGCAAACACCGGCCGGCCACTTGAGTTGATGGCGCGAATCACTTGCGCGAGTTCCGCGTGCACGCCCCCCTTGAGCCCCGTACCCAGCAAGGCATCCACGATGACTTCGCCTGCGGCGAGCCGCTCCGGCGCAAAGGCATGCGCGGCACCGCCGCTGGCCCTGAAGTCCTCGTACGCCTGGCGCGCGTCGCCGCGCAATTGCTCCGGGGGGCTGGCGCTGAGCACGGTCACCGTCAGTCCGGCGGCGTGCGCAAAGCGCGCCAGCACGTAACCGTCGCCGGCGTTGTTGCCGCGGCCGCAGACGATGACGATGCGGTGCGCCATCGGCCAGCGCGTGCGCAGATAGCGCAATGCCGCTTCGCCGGCGCGTTTCATGAGCGTGTAGCCCGCGATCCCGAGCTCATTGATCGCGTGGGCATCGAGGGCACGCACCTGCGCGGTGGAATACAAAGCGTTCGGCAACGCCATGAGGTCATTATACTGACCTGGGTGGTAGCGCCATGACGGAACCGGCCGAGGTGGACTTGCGCGCGCTGCGAGGCGAGCTGAGCGAGCGCGCCCGCGCGCTCGGCTTCGATGCGCTCGGCGTGGCCAGCATCGACATTCCCGAGGACGAGCGGCATCTGCTCAAGTGGCTCAAGGACGGTTTCCACGGCGAGATGCACTACATGCAACGCCACGGCGTCATGCGCAGCCGCCCGCAACAACTGCTCCCCGGCACCGTGCGCGTCGTGAGCGCGCGCATGGATTACTGGCCGGCGGCGGCGCACGACGCACGGGCGGTGCTCGATGACCGCCGGCTCGCCTACGTGTCGCGTTACGCTCTGGGGCGCGACTACCACAAGACCCTGCGTCGCGCTCTCGCCACGCTGGCCGCGGAGCTGCAGCAGCGCATCGGACCGTTCGGCTACCGGGTGTGTGTCGACACGGCGCCGGTACTCGAGAAGGCGCTCGCTCGCGAGGCGGGGCTCGGCTGGATCGGCAAGCACACCAACCTCATCGCGCGCGAGCGCGGCTCGTGGTTCTTTCTGGGTGAGATCCTCACGGACCTGCCACTGCCCATAGATGAGCGCGCCGGCGCCCACTGCGGCAGCTGCCAGGCCTGCATCCCGGCCTGCCCCACCGGGGCGATCGTCGCGCCCTGGCGGCTGGATGCGCGGCGCTGCATTTCCTATCTCACCATCGAGCACCACAGCGCCATCCCCGTCGAGCTGCGCAAGGCCATTGGCAATCGCATCTACGGTTGTGACGACTGCCAGCTTGCATGTCCGTGGAACAAGTTCGCACGCGCGGCGGCGCACCCGGATTTCAAAGTGCGCCATGGCCTCGATGCCGCAGCGCTCCCGGAGTTGTTTCGCTGGAGCGCGGCGCAGTTCGAGGAGCGCATGCGCGGCTCGGCCATCTACCGCATCGGCTACCAGCGCTGGTCGCGCAATCTCGCCGTGGCGCTCGGTAATGCGCCGACTTCGCCGGATGTCATTCGTGCGCTCGAGGAACGGCGCGCGGATTCATCCCACATGGTGCGCGAGCACGTGGAGTGGGCCCTGCAGCAGCACCGCTGCGCAGCCTGAAGCGGCGGTGCGCGTTCGCACCCCGCTCTGCAACGCGCCGTCAGGTCGGGTCGGGTGAGGCCCATGGGCTGAACCTCTCAGGACCGGCTGACTTGCACGTTGTCGATGAGCCGGGCCCTGCCTAAGCGCGCGGCGGTGAGCACGACCAGCTCACGTGCTTCGGGCGCCGGCGCGCCGAGGTCCGCAGCCTGGCGCACGCAGAAGTAGTCCAGGCGAAAACCGGCATTCTCCAGCGCCTGCAGGCCCGAGCGTTCGATGCTCGCGAACTCCGCGTCCCCAGCGCGCACGCGGTTCGCGGCCGCCTGCAGCGTGGCGTAGATCTTCGGCGCCAGGGCACGCTCGTCAGCCGTCAGGTACTGGTTGCGCGAGCTCATGGCGAGGCCGTCGGCATCGCGCACCGTGGGCGCGGCGACGATCTCGACCGGCATGCACAGGTCCGCCACCATGCGCCGGATGATGGTCAGCTGCTGAAAATCCTTCTCGCCGAACACCGCGACGTCCGGCTCGACGATGTGGAACAGCTTCGCCACCACGGTGCTGACGCCCTCGAAATGGCCCGGGCGGAACTCGCCGTCCAGGATGCGCGACAACCCGGGCACCTCGACGCGGGTGGCGCGCTCGGCACCATGCGGATAGATCTCGTTCACCTCCGGCATGAACATCAGGTTGCAGCCGGCGTCGGCCAACATGCGCTCGTCATCGCGCGGCGTGCGCGGGTAATGCGCGAAGTCCTCGTTCGGGCCGAACTGCATGGGGTTCACGAAAATGCTGGCCACAAAGCGCTCGCCGCGGCGGCGCGCCGCCTCGATGAGACTCACATGCCCGGCATGCAGATTCCCCATGGTGGGCACGAAGGCCAGCCGCCGGCCCTCACGGCGCCAGCCACGCACGCGCTCGCGCACGGCG
>CATPBQ010000319.1 GCA_955652795.1 uncultured Steroidobacteraceae bacterium
ACCGGGGTCACGGCCAGCGTGAGCAGCAGGAAGTTGAGCGCGGTCTTGCCGCATTCGTGCTCGAGCTTCTTCACCGGGTCGGCACCCAGGCTGGCGCCAAACAGCTGCAGCGCGCCGCATATCATCCAGGCGAGCGGCGCCAGGCCCGCGACGAACACCAGGGGCTTGTAGAGGTAGCGATAGCGTTGCGTGACGTTCAAAAGTAGCGCCGCAGATCCATACCCTGATACAGGCTCGCGACCTGCGCGGCGTAGCCATTGAAGGGCAGCGTCGGCTGCCGTGCGGCCAGGAACGGCGCGCCGATGCGGCGCTCCGTGGCCTGACTCCAGCGTGGATGATCGACCTGCGGGTTGACGTTGGCGTAGAACCCGTACTCCTGCGGAGCAGCGACATTCCAGGCGGTGTTGGGCTGTCGCGCGCTGAAGCCGATCTGCACGATCGATTTGATGCTCTTGAAGCCATACTTCCAGGGCACGATGAGGCGCAGCGGCGCGCCGTCCTGGTTGGGCAGAACCCTGCCATACAGTCCGACCACCATGAAGGTGAGCGGGTGCATCGCCTCGTCAATGCGCAGTCCCTCCACATACGGCCAGTTGAGCACCGCTGAGCGCTGTCCCGGCATCTGACCCGGATCGTACAGCGTCGTGAACTCGACGTATTTCGCCTTCGAGGTGGGTTTGAAGCGCGCCAGCAGAACGCTCAGGGGAAAGCCGATCCACGGCACCACCAGCGACCACGCCTCGACGCAGCGGAATCGATAGATGCGTTCCTCGAGCGCCTGTCCCTTCAGCAGGTCCTCGAGGTTGAACCTGCCGCGCACCTCCGCCTCGCCCTGCACCGTCACGCTCCAGGGTCGGGTTCTGAGCGTGTGTGCATACTTGCTGGGGGATTCCTTGTCGGTGCCGAACTCGTAGAAATTGTTGTAGCCGGCGATTTCCTCGAACTTGTTGGGCGCCTGGTTGACCGAATACTGCGGATTGCGCGCGTAACTCAGCGCCGCCTCGGCCGGTTGCGCGCCTTCCCCGGCGGGCAGCCAGGCACTCGCAGCGCTCGCCAGTGCGCCGGCGAGGAGCGTGCGCCGATTGAAGTAGACCTCGGGCGGGGTGATCTCGGATGCGGCGATGCCTGGTGCGCGCGTGAGCATATGTGACCTCCGTGAACAGTAGACCGGCCGGCGCGCCTAAAGGTCACACGATGCCCTCGCCGGCGCGCTCGCGCGCCGCGCGCCTCAGCGCCAGACGCGGCAATCGATCCCCACGCGCCTCAGCGCCACACGCGGCAATCGACCCCCGCGCGCCTGGCCGCGCGCCGGGCGCGCTGCGTACCATTTACCAGAATACCCCGGTCGGCGAGGCCCAGGTGCTCGAGGTCACTGAGCGTGTTGCCATACGCGGTGATCGGCAGCGGCGCATGACGCGCGCGCAGTGCCGCAAGGCAACGGACCTTTTCCACACCGCGACGGTTCGGGCTCGTGAGCCTTCCCACCAGCCGGTCCCCGTCCCACTCGACTCCCGTGCACAGGACTTCCCCGAACCCCAGCGCCTTGCCGATGGCCGGAACATACAGATCGGTGCTGGCGCTCAGCAGCACCAGCGCATCGCCCTGGCGGCGGTGTCGGGCGATCGCCGCCAGGGCATCGCCGAACAGTCCCTGCCTCAGGAGCCCTGATACGAACTGCGCCGTCCAGGCGTCCACCTCGGCGCGGCGGCAGCCGCCCAGTGTCGCCTGCAGAAGCGCGGATTTGAGCTCGCCGCGATCGGCGCGCTGCAGCAGGAAGCGCGCCAACGCCGGCAGCAGGCGCGGCAGCCGGGCGAGGCGCCTCGGGTGGCGCAGCAGAAAACCCGCCACGTAGGGCAGCAGCGTATCGCGGCGCGTGATGGTGCCATCGAGATCGAACAGCGCGAGCATCCTCCCGGGCGCCTCGCGCGGGCCCTCCGGCGCTCTGCCGGTCGCGCCGGGATCGGTCAGGCGGCGCTGCCTGCTGAGGCCAGCTGGCGCAGCACGTACTGCAGGATCCCGCCGTGCCGGTAGTACTCGCGCTCCTTCGGGGTGTCGATGCGCAGGCGGGCGGCAAATTGCACGGTTTTGCCCGGTTGCGAGGTGGCGCTGACGGTGACCTCAGCCGCATCGCCGCGGCTCAAACCCGCGATGTCGAACACCTCGCGCCCGCTCAGTCCCAGCGAGGCGACGTTCTGTCCGGGCAGGAACTGCAACGGGGCGACGCCCATGCCGATCAGATTCGAGCGATGAATGCGCTCGAAGCTCTCGGCGATGACCGCCTTCACACCGAGCAGCATCGTGCCCTTGGCCGCCCAGTCGCGCGAGGAACCGGTGCCATACTCGCGGCCGGCGAGCACCACGAGCGGCGTACCTTCCTGGCGGTAGCGCATGGCCACCTCGTAGATGGAGGCCTGTTCGTCATCGGGCAGGTGCACGGTGACGCCCCCCTCGACCCCGGGCACCAGCAGATTGCGCAGCCGGATGTTGGCAAACGTGCCGCGCATCATGACCTCGTGATTGCCGCGGCGCGCGCCGTAGGAGTTGAAGTCCGCAGGCGCCACGCCCTGTTCGACGAGATAACGCGCCGCCGGGCTGCTCTTGGCGATGTTGCCGGCGGGGGAGATGTGGTCGGTGGTGACCGAATCGCCGAGCACCGCGAGCGCGCGCGCGCCGAGCACGTCGGAGAGCGGTGGCGGTGTCATGTTCATGCCGTCGAAGTACGGCGGGTTCTTCACGTACGTCGAGCCCGGATCCCAGGCGTAGCGCTGGCCGGCGGGCACTTTGATATTCGCCCAGTTGTCATCGCCCTTGAACACGCTGGCGTAGCTGTCACGGAACATCTGCGAGTCGATGGAACGCAACATCAGGGCCTGCACCTCCGCATCGCTCGGCCAGATGTCCGCAAGATGCACCGGCTTGCCGTCGGTGCCGGTGCCGAGCGGCTCGGTCGTGAGGTCCAGGTCGAGCGTGCCGGCGAGCGCATACGCCACCACCAGCGGCGGGGAGGCGAGGAAGTTCATGCGCACCTCCGGATGCACGCGGCCCTCGAAGTTGCGATTGCCGGACAGCACCGCGCAGGCCGTCAGATCACCCGCCTTGACGGCGGCAGAGATCTCCGGCTTCAGCGGGCCGGAATTGCCGATGCAAGTGGTACAGCCGTAGCCGACGAGATTGAAACCGACCGCCGCGAGATCATCGAGTACGCCGGCCCTGACGAAGTAATCGGTCACGACGCGCGAGCCCGGGGCGAGACTGGTCTTCACCCATGGCTTCGCCTTCAGTCCGCGTTCGCGTGCCTTGCGGGCCAGCAGTGCCGCGCCCAGCATGACGGACGGATTGGAGGTGTTGGTGCAGCTCGTGATTGCGGCGATGAGCACCGCGCCGTCCTTGAGATCGAAGCGCTGTCCGTCGAGGGTGACCGGAGCCACGCCCCGGGCGGCGGGATCGCGCGCGCTGCGCTCCTCGGCGGCCTTGCGGGCGTTGAGCTCGTACACGGTCCTGGCCGTCTTCAGGGGCACGCGGTCCTGCGGGCGGCGCGGTCCGGCGAGACTTGGTTCCACGCTGCCGAGATCGAGCTCGAGTTCGTCGGTGTAGCGCGCGGGCGTGGCGCCCTGGTTACGCCACATGCCCTGCGCCTTGGCGTAGGCGCTGACCAGTTCGAGGCGCTCGCGCGGACGGCCGGACAGCTCGAGGTAGCGCACCGTTTCCGTATCGATCGGAAAGATGCCACAGGTGCTGCCGTACTCGGGCGCCATGTTGGCGATGGTCGCACGGTCGGCGAGCGGCAGGTTCGCAAGCCCATCGCCGAAGAACTCGACGAATTTGTCAACGACCCCCTTCTTTCGCAGCGTCTCGGTCACGGTCAGCACCAGGTCGGTCGCCGTGGCGCCGGGTTGCAGGCGCCCATCGAGACGAAAGCCGATCACCTGCGGGATCAGCATGGTCACGGCCTGGCCCAGCATGGCAGCTTCAGCTTCGATCCCACCCACGCCCCAGCCCAGCACCCCCAGGCCGTTGATCATGGTGGTGTGAGAATCGGTGCCGACGAGTGTGTCCGGATAGGCGCGACGGATGCCGCCCTGTTCGGTGTCGAAAATCACGCGCCCGAGATACTCGAGATTCACCTGGTGAACGATGCCAGTGTTGGGTGGCACGACCGAGAAGTTGCGGAACGCCGTCTGTCCCCAGCGCAGGAACGAGTAACGCTCGCGGTTGCGCGAGAATTCGATGGCAGTGTTGGCGGCGAGTGCACCGGCAGTGCCGTACTCGTCGACCTGCACCGAATGGTCGATCACCAGTTCCGCCGGGTTCAGCGGGTTGACGCGTTCGGCGTTACCGCCAAGGCGCACGATGGCATCGCGCATGGCGGCGAGGTCCACCACGCACGGCACGCCGGTGAAGTCCTGCAGAATGACGCGTGCGGGGGTGAAGGCGATCTCGTGGGAAGGGGTCGCTTGCGGGTCCCACTCGAGCAGCGCTTCGATGTCGGCGCGGGTCACGCTCACACCGTCCTCGAAGCGCAGCAGATTCTCGAGGAGAATCTTCAGCGAGTAGGGCAGTCGCGCGAGCTTGTCCTGCGGCAGCGCCGCGAGACTCCAGATCTCGTACGAGCGATCACCGGCATTGAGCGTCGAGCGCGCGCGGAAGCTGTTGATCATGCGTGTCTCCGTGTGAGCACGCGATTATATCGGGCGCGGCGCGCCCCTGCCGCCCGCTGGGCCCTTCAGGCCGCGGCCGCCCGGCTTACCGTTGGCGCGATGCTTTCGATGACGGCGCCGCCGAGACAGCGCTCGCCCTCGTAGGCGACCGCATACTGACCGGGCGTGACGGCGCGCTGCGGCTGCTCGAACACTACGCGTGCGGTTCCGTCCGCTCGGGGTTCGAGCAGCGCGGGCTGATCGGCCTGGCGGTAGCGCACTTTCACGCTGCAGCGGAACGCTTCGCGGCGCGGCGGCGCGAGCCAATGCCAGGTTGCGGTGGTGAGTGCGCCGCTCCCCAGCAGCGGATGATCGTGTCCCTGCACCACGATGAGCGTATTGCGGGCGCCATCCTTCGCCGCCACATACCAGGGCTGCTCGGGGTGGCCGTGCCGTCCGCCAAGCCCTAAGCCGCCGCGCTGGCCGAGCGTATAAAAAGGCAGTCCCTGGTGGGTCCCGAGCCGCTCGCCGGTGGGCGTTTCGATGGGCCCGGGGGTCCTTGCGAGGAAGCGCGCCAGAAACTCGCGAAACGGGCGCTCGCCAATGAAGCAGATGCCGGTGCTGTCGGGCTTGTCGAATACCGGCAGCCCGGCCCGGCGCGCGCGCTCGCGCACCGCGCTTTTCTGCAACTCGCCCAGCGGCATCAGCGTTCGCGCCAGCTCCTCGAGCGCCACGGCGTGAAGGAAATAGCTCTGATCCTTGGCACCGTCGCGCGCCTTGTAGAGCCCCAGGCCCTCGGGACCCTGCTGCAGCCGCGCGTAGTGCCCGGTCGCGAAATGCGACGCGCCCAGGCGGCCCGCCCACTGAAGCGCTACGCCGAACTTGATCTCCCGGTTGCACAGCACGTCGGGATTAGGCGTGCGACCGGCGCGGTGCTCGCGCAGAAAATGCCCGAACACCCGCTCACGATACTCACCCGCGAAGCTGGCGCGATGCAGCGCAATGCCGAGTTCGGCCGCGACCGCGCGCGCGTCCTGGAAGTCCCGGGCGCTGGTGCAATACGCGTCGTCGTCCTCCTCCCAGTTGCTCATGAACAGGCCCTGCACTTCCCAGCCCGCTTGCCGGAGCAGCAGCGCCGCGACTGCGGAGTCGACACCCCCGGAAAGCCCGACGATGACGCGCCCGGCGCTCACAGGGTCACCGCGTCGGTGCTGGCGGCGCTGGCAGCACGCAGGTCCAGCCCGGCAACCGGTTCGAGTGCCAGGCGTTGGCCCGCCAGGTAGTCGTGCACGCAGCGCAGAACCAGGGGGCTGCGCAGCCGCGCCTGGCGCTGCTCGAGGTCGAGTTGCGACAGCCAGTGCGTGGCCACGATGCCGCGATCGAGTTTTTGTCCGGCGTCATGGTCCGCGACTGCACCGGTGAAGGCAAAGCGCAGCGTGCGGCGCCCGTCGGTGGGGTTACGCCACAGGTACACGCCCAACAGTGCGTTCGGTTCAAAGCGCCACGCCGTCTCTTCGCGCACTTCGCGTACCACGGCCGCAAACAGGGTCTCACCGCGCTCCACGTGTCCGGCCGGCTGATTGAGAACCAGCCGCTGGTTGATGCGCTCTTCCACGACCAGGAAGCGGCCGGCCGTCTCCGTGACGGCCGCGACGGTTACGTCAGGCGTTCGGGGCATGCAGGGGATTATAGCCGTCGGCGGCGCGACGGTCGGGGGCTTGGGCTCAGCCGCGGCGTGCGGCCCGCAGGCCGTGCTCGACCGCGCTCGCGTTCCACACCTGATCGAATTCCTGCAGGTACAGGCGGGCGGCCACCGGGTTGTTGATGTCGGCGACACCGTCCCAGCTGTCGGCGCGCATGCGGTAGACGATCGCACGGTCGTCGGCGATGAGATATGCGGAGGCGCGCTGTGGCGCCTGTGCGGCTACGTAGCGGATGTCGATGCAACTGGACAGCCGCCGTCCCATGGCCACGAAACGGTTGCTGTCGCGCATGACGCGCGTCGGCTCGACCAGCAGCACCCGCACCTTGGAGAAGCTGCGCGTCAGAACGAAGTATTTGATGATCTCGAGGAAAGCCGTCTGATCGTACAGGTCCGGTTCGAGATCGGGCGTGTAGATCGAGATCAGCCGCTGTGCGGTGGCCGCGATCTCGTTGACCGCCGCGCGAACCTCGGCGAGCGAGGTCAGAACGCTCAGCGTCTCGGCCCCCTGGCGCGTGGCGGTGGCAGTGCCGCCGGCGCTGGCCGATTCCGGCGCATAGCGCGCGTTTGCGAGCTGCGCCAAAGCGCTGTTCAGGTCAAGTTCCCCGGTTATTGCCACGAGTGGCACCCCGCCTTCGCCTGCACGGAGGCAGGCTGCGGAGGATCTTAGTGACGGCCCTGGGGATTTCCTTGCCGAACCGGTCACGGTTTGGCGGCTGCAACTGCCTGCAGTAAGTCAAAAGCGCGGCATGGTTCGCACTTTAGACGGCGGCTGTCGTGAGATACCGACAGGTCGACCCGCGCCTGGCGCGCTGCGGTCGTTCGCCCCGCGGCGCTTCAGATCCGCCGCGCCAGCTGCGCGGCGAGGCCGGTGTAGTCGGCGGGGCGCAGGGCCCGCAGGCGAGTCTTCTCGGCAGGGGCGAGCGGCAGAGTGTCGATGAAGGCGGCGAGTGTCGCGGCGTCGATCGCCCGGCCGCGCGTGAACTCCTTCAGGCGCTCGTAGCCGCCCGGCACACCCGCGGCGCGCAGCACGGTCTGCACCGCTTCACCCAGCACCTCCCACGTGGCGGCGAGATCGGCGGCCATGCGCTCACGATCGGCCTCGATTTTCGTGAGTCCCCGTCCGAGCGCGCTCCAGGCGATCAGCGTATGCGCGAGCGCGACGCCCAGGTTGCGCAGCACGGTCGAGTCGCTGAGATCGCGCTGCCAGCGTGACACCGGCAGCTTGTCGGCGAAGTGCCGCAGCAGCGCGTTGGCCACGCCACAGTTGCCTTCCGCGTTCTCGAAGTCGATCGGGTTCACCTTGTGAGGCATGGTCGATGAGCCGACCTCCCCGGCGAGGGCGCGCTGGCGCAGATAGCCGAGCGAGATGTATCCCCACAAGTCGCGGCTGAGATCGATGAGCACCACGTTCGCGCCCGCGAGGCCATCGCAGTACTCGGCGATCCAGTCGTGCGGCTCGATCTGGGTCGTCCAGGGGTTGTACTCGAGCGACAGCGAGGTGACGAACGCCTGGGAAACGGCCGGCCAGTCCACCGCCGGCAGCGCCGCGGCGTGGGCGTTGAAGTTGCCGACGGCGCCATTGCACTTACCGAGAATGCTCACCGCCGCCCAGCGGCGCTGCGCGCGCCGCAGGCGCGCGACGAAGTTGGCGAACTCCTTGCCCAGAGTAGTAGGGCTTGCGGGTTGTCCGTGCGTGCGTGCCGGCATGGCAGTGTCGGCGTAGCGATGCGCGAGTTCCGTCAGTTCGACCGTGCGGGCACTGAGCGTGCCGAGCAGCGTGTCGCGCGCCGCGTGCAGCAAGCGCGCGTAACTGAGGTTGTTGATGTCTTCGGAGGTGCAGCCGAAGTGCACCAGCTCGAGCGTCGCGTCCGCGGCCCCGACCGCAGCCAGTTGCTCGCGCACGTAGTATTCAACGGCCTTGACGTCGTGATTGATGCGCTCCTCGATCGCCTTGACGGCCGCCGCCGCTGCCGGCTCGGGCGCGGATGCAAGCTGACGCGCGCGCTCGCGCACCGCGGGCGTGAACTGCGCGCCGGGCAGTTGCGGCACCGCCGCCGCCAGATGCAGCAGCCACCGCGCCTCGACGCGGATGCGCTCGCGGATCAGTGCGCCCTCCGCGAGCAGGCCGCGCAGCGGCGCGCTCGCGGCGCGGTAGCGTCCATCCACCGGCGACAGCGCCTCGAGCGCCGACAGTAGATCGCTGGAGCTCGCGGACATGCGTTACCATGATAACGCATACGGTCGTCCGGGCGCGGACTGCTGCGGAGTGCATGCATGACGACTTCCTTTCGGGTGGAGCGCGACAGCATGGGCGAGATCAAGGTACCTGCCGAGGCGCTGTGGGGGGCGCAGACCCAGCGCGCCGTGCAGAACTTCCCGATCAGCGGCCTCGCCATGCCGCGGCCTTTCATCGGCGCACTCGGCCTGGTGAAACAGGCCGCGGCGCGCGCCAACAGGGACCTGAAGCTCCTCGAGGCTAAGGTGGCACAGGCGGTGGAGGCGGCCGCGGCGGAGGTGGCGGCGGGCGCGCACGACGCGCAGTTCCCCATCGACGTCTTTCAGACCGGCTCGGGGACCAGCAGCAACATGAATGCCAACGAGGTCGTCGCGGCGCTGGCGAGCCG
>CATPBQ010000320.1 GCA_955652795.1 uncultured Steroidobacteraceae bacterium
CGATAGTTAAGTACGTACTTTACTGTTGCAGTACACGTCTGCAGCTGCGCGGCTCGACCTGATCGGCCGCCTCAGCCGCCCAGCGGCCGCAGCAGCGAGCGCGAAATGATGTGCCGTTGCACCTCGCTGGTGCCGTCCCAGATGCGCTCGATGCGCGCATCGCGCCAGATGCGTTCCAGCGGCAACTCGGTCATGAGCCCCATGCCGCCGTGAATCTGCAGCGCCTCGTCGGCGACCATCGCCAGCATCTCCGTGGCTTTCAGCTTCGCGATCGCCATGTCCATATCGGTCGCGAGCTTTTGATCCAGTTTCCACGCCGCTTCCAGCGTGAGCAACTCCGCGGCGCGCAGCTCGAGCGCCATGTCCGCGAGCTTGAAGGACACGCCCTGGAACTTGCCGATCTGCTGTCCGAACTGCACGCGATCGACCGCCCACTGCTTGGCGCACTCGAGCGCCCGCTCGGCGCGTCCGAGGCAGTTGGCCGCCACTTGCAGGCGCGTTGCTCCGAGCCAGGTGTTGGCCACTTCGAATCCCCGGTGCAGTTCCCCGAGCACCGCCGACTTCGGCAGCCGACAGTCGGTAAACTGCAGGATGCTGTTGGTGTAGCCGCGATGTGAGACGTTCTGGTACCCGGGCCGGACCTCGAAACCAGGCGTGCCGGTGTCGACCAGGAACGCGGTGATGAGTTTACGCTTGCCGCGCGCGGAAGTTTCCTCGCCGGTGGCGGCAAACAGGATCACGAAGTCGGCGTGGTCGGCGTGACTGATGAAGTGCTTGGTGCCGTTGACGATGAAGTCGCCCCCCTGCGGCAGCGCCGTGGTCTTCATGCCGCGCAGGTCCGAGCCCGCCTGCGGCTCGCTCATCGCCAGGCACTCGGTACGTTCGCCGCGCACCGCCGGCAGCAGGTAGCGCTCGCGCTGTGCTCCCCGGCAGGCGAGCAGGATGTTCGAGGGACGCGCGACGCAGGCGTAATGCAGCGCGTAACCGGTATGCCCGAGCTCCTTCTCGTACAGCACCCAGCTCACCGCATCGAGCCCGGCGCCACCGACCTCTGTTGGCATGTTGGCGGCATACAGGCCGGCGGCAATCGCCCTGGCCTTCAGCTCGCGCCGCAGCTCCTCGGGCAGCGTGCCGCTCTCCTCGATCTCGCGCTCGTGGGGCACGAGTTCGCGGCGGACGAATTCGCGCGTGGTCCTGACGATCAGCTGCTGTTCTTCAGTGAGCGCAAAGTCCATCGGATCCTCCTCACGCGGACGCCTTGCGGCTCCTGTTGAACGCCGCCGGGCGCGCGGCGCTCATCGCCCAGGCGTGCAGCAGCTGCAGCTGCAGCCGCAGCTGCGCGATCTGGCCGGCGGCGGGCCACTCGTTGCGGCTCGCCACGGTGCTCGCGGTCACACCGTTGATAAAGGTCACCACCGAGCGCAGCACCTGTTCCTGGGTCGCCGCCGGCCACCGTCGCCATGCGCGCCAGCCACGCGCCAGGCAGCGCTCGAACAGCCGCAGATACTCGCGATGCAAGCCGGCGTTGATGCGTTTCAGGCGCCTGTCGGCCGGCACCTGCCCCCAGAACGCGATCCAGAATGCGCATTCGGCGTAGCGCGTCTCATCAAGCGGCAGCGCCTCGGTCAGCAGCTTGAGCAGATCCGGCTGCCCGCCGGCGCCGCTGCGCGTCAGGCGCTCCTCGACCCGGCGCAGGATCAGCCGCAGGGCGGCGATGATGATGTCCTGCTTGGTATCGAAGTAGTGCGCCACCATGCCGGTCGTATAGCCCGCCTGGCGTGCGATGCGCACGATCGTCGCGTGCTCGAAACCGTACTCCGCCACCACCTGGCAGGCGATCAGCGCGATCTCATCGCGGCGCTGCTCATGATCAACGATCTTGGGCATGGCCTCTCCTGTGCGCGGCCTGCAGGTCCGCGAGGCGCGCGCGTACCGCGGCGTCCATCGGCGAGGCTTTCCCGGGGGGCGTATTCACGTGCAGGTACAGCTGCTCCGCGGTGGCAACGAGCGCCTCATCGCGCCGGCGATGCAGGCTGTGAAACAGCCGCACGCGCTTGTCATCGACCTCCAGCACCCGCGTTGTCACGTACAGCGGTTCGAGCGCGCGCGCCTCCGCCTGGTGGCTGACGTGTGTTTCGACGGTGTACAGCGCCCGTCCGGATCTGCGGTACGCATCGTCGACGCCGGCGTACCTGAAGAGCGCGTCGGTCGCATCGCCGAATACCTGCAGGTAGCGCGAATCGGTCATGTGACCGTTGTAGTCGATCCACTCCGGCCGCACGTACGTCTCCACCAATCGCAGCGGCTGGCCGGCGTCGGTGATGCGCTCGCGTGCGCCGGCAGCCGCGGCTTCGTACAGACGCTCCTCGAGCGCCCGCAAGGTGGCGCCTGCGCCGATGTTGTATGGCTTGAGCACCTGCTGGATCGCGACCAGGTAGTCATCCCGCAGTCGCTCCAGCTCGCGGATCGAACGGCCGGCGGCCTGCGCCTGCGTGCCCGCAACCATCTTATCGATCAGCGCCTCGGTCAGCTCCGGGGCCTCGAGTTTCGTCCACGGCCATTTCAGGCACGGTCCGAACTGCCTGAGCATATGGCGCATGCCCGGCTCACCGCCGGCGAGGTGATAGATCAGGTTGGTGCCCATGGCCGCCCAGCGCAGGCCCGGCCCGTATACGATGGAGTCGTCGAGCTCGCCGGTGGTAGCCACATCCTCATTCACCATGTGCAGGATCTCGCGCCACAACGCTTCCTGCAGCCGGTCGGTGAGATGGCCCGGCACCTCACGGCGCACCCTGAGCGCATGCATGCCGATGTAGGTAAAGAAGCTGCTGGCGGCGTCCAGGGCCGCGGCGGAGGTCCGTTGCCCGCCGACCAGCTCCACCAGCGGCAACAGGTACACGGGGTTGAAAGGATGCGCGACCAGGAAGCGCTGCGGCGCCACCATGCCGCGCTGCAGGTCCGAGGGCATGAGGCCGGAGGTGCTGGAGGCGATCACGACGTCGGCCGGCGCATGATGGCTGACATCGGCGAGCACCCGCTGCTTCAGCTCGAGTTGCTCGGGGATGTTCTCCTGGATGAAATCCGCCTGCCGTGCCATGGCGTGCAGGTCGGTGGTGAATGACAGCTTCCCCTTCGGCGGCAGCGGCGCCAGCGTGAGCCGCGCCAGCGCCCCTTCGGCGTTGGCGATTGCGCCGCGGATCCACTCCTGCATTTCAGGCTTGAGGTCTGCGGCCACGACGTCGATGCCGAAATGCAGCGCGCGGGCGGCCCAGCCACCGCCGATCACTCCGGTACCCAGAAGACCCAGCGTTCTAACCTGTCTCATGATCGCGCCCGCACTCGGCACACCGGGTTTTTAATGTCGCCGTAATAATATAATAAAAAGGCGCGCCGCGCACCGCTGCGGCGCTACCGGCACCCGCCCCGTGAGCTGCCGCTAGCTTGCGCCGCTGCCACCTGCGCGGCGCGACAGATCCTCGCAGAATCGCCGCAGCCGCGTGCACGCTGCGTCGAGCGTCGCCTCGTCGGCGGCGAAGCACACGCGCACGCAGCCGGCGCTCGAGCGCCCGAACGCCGCGCCATCCATTACCGAGACGCGCTGTGAGGCGTACAGGCCGCGCATGAATTCGTCGCCCGAAAGCCCCGTGCCGCTCACGTCGATCAGCATGAACATGCCGGCTTCGGGTGTCATCGCCCGCAACAGCGGGATGTCGCGGATCCCTGAAGCAAAACGCTCCTGGCGCGCCGCGCACAACCCGCGGATGCGCTGCTCGGCTTGCGGTGCGAGCGTGAGCGCGATGATCGCCGCCTCCTGGATGAAACCCGGCAGGCCGAACAGCATGCACATCGC
>CATPBQ010000321.1 GCA_955652795.1 uncultured Steroidobacteraceae bacterium
GCGCAGATCCGACACGGCTGATTCCACCTTGGCGCGCTCGGTCGCATCCACCTTGTCGCCGAGGCCCTGCAGCGATTTCTCCACCGCATGAATCAGGCCATCCGCCTTGTTGCGCGTATCGACCAGCTCGCGGAAGCGCTTGTCTTCCTCGGCGTGCGCCTCGGCGTCGCGCACCATGCGCTTGATCTCATCCTCGGTGAGTCCGCTCGAAGCCTTGATGACGATCTTCTGCTCCTTGCCGGTGGCCTTGTCCCGGGCCGAGACATTGAGGATGCCGTTGGCGTCGATGTCGAAAGACACCTCGACCTGCGGCATGCCGCGCGGCGCCGGCGGAATCTCCGACAGATCGAACTTACCGAGCGACTTGTTGTCCGCGGCCCGGTCGCGCTCGCCCTGCAGCACGTGAATGGTCACGGCGGTCTGGTTGTCGTCGGCGGTCGAGAAGGTGTTCGCCGCCTTGGTCGGGATGGTGGTGTTCTTCTCGATGAGCTTGGTCATGATGCCACCCAGGGTCTCGATGCCGAGCGACAGCGGGGTGACATCAAGCAGCAGCACGTCCTTCACTTCACCCGCCAGCACGCCCGCCTGGATCGCGGCGCCGACCGCCACCGCCTCGTCGGGGTTGACGTCCTTGCGCGGCTCCTTGCCGAAGAAGTCCTTCACGTACTTCTGCACCAGCGGCATACGCGTCTGGCCGCCCACCAGGATCACTTCGGCCACGTCGGCTGTGGACAGGCCTGCGTCCTTCATGGCGGTGCGGCACGGACCCACGGTTTTCTGCACCAGGTCCTCCACCAGGGATTCGAGCTTGGCGCGCGTCAGCTTGATGTTCAGATGCTTCGGTCCCGAGGCATCGGCGGTGATGTACGGCAGGTTGATGTCGGTCTGCTGGGTCGAGGACAGCTCGATCTTCGCCTTCTCGGCGGCTTCCTTCAGGCGCTGCATGGCGAGCGGGTCCTGGCGCACATCGACGCCGGACTCCTTCTGGAACTGCTCGGCCAGGAAATTGATGATGCGCAGATCGAAGTCCTCGCCGCCGAGGAAGGTATCCCCGTTGGTCGAGAGCACTTCGAACTGCCGCTCGCCGTCGACTGCCGCGATCTCGATGATGGAGATGTCGAAGGTGCCGCCCCCCAGATCGTAGACGGCAATCTTGCGATCGCTCCCCTGCTTGTCGAGCCCGTAGGCGAGTGCCGCAGCGGTGGGCTCGTTGATGATGCGCTTGACCGTCAGGCCCGCGATGCGGCCGGCGTCCTTGGTCGCCTGGCGCTGCGAATCGTTGAAGTAGGCCGGCACGGTGATGACCGCCTCGGTCACCGGCTCACCGAGATAGTCCTCGGCGGTCTTCTTCATTTTCATGAGCACGCGCGCCGAGATCTCCGGTGGCGCCATCTTCTTGCCCTGCACGTCGATCCAGGCGTCGCCGTTGTCCGCGCGGGTGATCTTGTACGGGACCATCTTGATGTCCCGCTGTACCACCTCGTCCTCGAACTTGCGGCCGATGAGGCGCTTGATGGCGAACAGGGTATTGTGGGGATTGGTCACGGCCTGGCGCTTGGCGGGCTGGCCCACCAGCACCTCGCCGTCCTTGGTAAAGGCGACGATCGAGGGGGTGGTGCGATCGCCCTCGCTGTTCTCGATCACCCGGGGCTTGCCGCCCTCCATGATGGCCACGCACGAGTTGGTCGTGCCGAGGTCGATACCGATTACCTTTGCCATGGGTTCACTCCGCGGGAAATCTCAGTCAAAAGAGGGATGCTAGGGCCACTTCTTAGGGGTGGTTGCGCGCGCTTTCAAGCCCGCGCAGGCTCCTTGGCGACGATTACACGCGCCGGCCGCAGCAGCCGGCCATTGAGCTCGTAGCCCGGCTGCACCACCTGCAGGACCGAATTCGGCTCGGCGGTGCCGGACTCCTGTGCCATCATGGCTTCGTGCCGCTCCGGGTCGAAGGGCTCACCGAGCGGGTCGATCAGCGTGACCCCCAGTTTTTCCAGCGCCCGGGACAGCAGCTGCAGCGTCGCCTCCTGCCCCTGCCTGAGGCTGCTCGCGTCCGCCCGCGCGGCGTTCTGCACCGCCAGTTCCAGGCTGTCTTTCACCGGCAGCAGCTCGGCGGCGAACTTCTCGAGCCCGTAGCGGTTGGCGGCCTCGATGTCGCGCTGCGCGCGCTTGCGCACGTTGTCGAGCTCGGCGGCCGCGCGCAGGTACTGCTCCCAGTGGCTCTTGGCGCGCTCTTCGGACTCGGCCAGCGCCTGCTGCAGTCGCTCCAGCTCCACCAGCTGCGCTGCAGTCTCCGGCAGCACCGTGGCGGGCTCCGCCGCACCGCTCTGCCGCTCGCGTCCTGACTCGTTGGCCGTCATCTCACTTAAACCTCCAGAAATCCCCAAAACAGCCCCGCCGGCGCTTACCGAGCGCGGGGCGGGCACCCCGGCTTGGGGGATCAGCGCCGCGAATTCAAGGCGGCGCCGAGCAGTTTAGCGGTCAGCTTGACGATGGGAATGACCCGTTCGTAGGCCATGCGCGTGGGCCCGATGACCCCGAGCACCCCGACCACTGTCTCCCCGTCGGCGTAGGGCGCGGTGACCACGCTGCAATTGTCGAGGATCTGGTAGCCGGATTCATGACCGATGAAGATCTGCACCCCCTCTGCCTTGAGGCTCTGGTCGAGCAGGTGCAGAAAGTCGCGCTTTTCGTTGAACGCCTCGAACAGCCGCCGCAGCTTCTCCATGCCGGTGAGCTCGGCCATGCCCATGAGGTTGGTCTCGCCCTTGATGACGTACTCGAGACGGCCCTCGGCGCCGCTCTCGAACACCTGCTGGGCCACGGCAATCGCCTCCAGCATGATCTGGTTCATATGCGCGTGCGCCTCGGAGAGCTGGCGCAGGATCTCCTGGCGCACCTCGCGCAGCGAGCGCCCGCGGAACTGCTCATTCAGAAAGTTTGAGGCGCGTTTGAGCTCATCGGGCGAGTAATGGCGCTCGAGCTGGATGATGCGGTTCTGCACCTCGCGGTCGTTGAACACCAGTACCACCAGCACCCGGTTCTCCGACAGCGCGACGAACTCCATCTGGGTGATGGAAGCCTGCCGGGTGCGCGGCAGCGTCACCACCCCGGCGAGCTGGGTCGCGCTCGACAGCAGCTGCGAAACGGTAGCGATCAGGTCCGTGGAGTTGTCGCGACTCGCCTCGAACTGGCGGCGGATCTCGGCACTCGCCGCCTCATCGAGCGGCCGCTGCTGCAGCAGCGTATCGACAAAAAAGCGGTAGCCCTTGTCGGTGGGCACGCGGCCGGCGGAGGTGTGGGGCGAGGCGACGAACCCCAGCTCCTCGAGATCCGCCATGACGTTGCGGACGGTGGCAGAGCTCAACTGCAGCCCGGATTCGCGCGATAACGCCCGCGAGCCCACCGGTTGACCGTCCCGGATGTAGCTCTCGATAAGTATCCGCAGCAGGTGCTGAGCCCGCTCGCCTAGTGCCTCGTCCCGATCGTGCGCCATAAAGCCTTGGGGTGCGCCTACCGGTGGATCATGCACAGCCGCACGCAGAAAGCTAGCTTTCGCCTGCACCGACCGTCAAGCAAGCCCGCGAAAGTGGCTGCCGAAGGTGTGAAAGCGGCATTGGCTGAAAGGCGCGCCAGCGTGTTACAAAGGCCCGCCCCGCGATGCTGGCGGGTCACGTCAGGGGCTGCCAATGGCCTTTCCGGTGCGCTGCTGCGCGTTAGTCGGCAGATTCGCGGATCCGCGCATTGCGGAGAGCGTGAGCGCGCTGCTGCCGCACCTCGCGAGCCGGGGCGTGCGGGTGCTGGTGAGTGAGGACGCCATGCTCGCCGCGGGCGTGGCCGGGGTTGTGCGCGTCGCGGAACGCGAGTTCGGCGAGCGTGCCGACCTGATCATCGCCATCGGCGGTGACGGCACGCTGCTGTACGCTGCGCGCCTCGCCGCCCGCCATGCCGTGCCGCTGCTCGGCGTCAACCGCGGGCGCCTCGGGTTCCTCACCGACGTCATGCCACAGGACATGCTGCCATCGGTGGACGCAGCCCTCGCCGGGGAGTTGCAGGCGGACCAGCGGCCGCTGCTCACGGCGCAGCTGCGCAGCGCCAGCGGGGAGCTGGCGCAGGCGTTTGCACTCAATGACGTGGTGATGCAGAAACGCGAGACCGGGCGCACGCTCGACTTCGAAACTCGCGTCAACGGCCATTATGTCAACACGCACGATGGTGACGGCATCATCGTGGCGAGCGCCACCGGCTCGACCGCCTACGCGCTCTCGTGTGGCGGCCCGATCATCGAACCGCAGCTGGAGGCGCTGGTGATCGCGCCGATCTGCGCCCACACCCTGTCGGATCGCCCGATCGTCGTCTCGGCACGCTCGGTCATCGAGGTGGCGCTGCTCGAGCGCCCCGACACCCAGGCGCAGGTCACCTGCGACGGCGCGGTGCTCGGGGCCCTCGCGCCCGGCGGACGCCTGGAGGTGCGCACCGCCGTCGAGCGCATCACCCTGCTGCACCCCGAAGGCCACGACTACTACAAGCTGCTGCGCTCGAAACTGCATTGGGGCCGCGGCAGTTTTGAGCGCTGAGGGCATGCTCACTCACCTGCAGATCCGGGACTTCGCCATCATCGATTCGGTGGAGCTCGAGTTGCGTCGCGGCTTGACGGTGCTCACCGGGGAGACCGGCGCGGGCAAATCGATCCTGGTGGATGCGCTGCAGCTGCTCGCCGGAGGCCGCGCCGGCGCCGAGGTGGTGCGCCATGGCGCCGAGCGCGCGGAGGTCTCCGGCACCTTCGAGCTGAGCCAGGCCCCGCGCGAGCTGAAGGCTTGGCTCGAGGAGCAGTCCGTCAGCGGCGCAGGCGAGCTGATCGTTCGCCGGGTCGTGGCAGCGGACGGGCGCTCGCGCGCCTACCTGAACGGGCAAGCGGTGCCGGTGCAGCTGCTGCGCGAGGCCGGCAACATCCTCATCGATATCCACGGCCAACATGAATTCCAGTCCCTGACGCGCAGTGCCGCACAGCGCGTGTTGCTCGATGGCTATGGCTCCCTCACCGGGCGCACCGCCCAGCTCGGTATCGCCCACCGGGTGTGGCTCGAGCTGCTCAACCGGACCCTGGAGCTGGACAGCAAAGCGCGCGACCGCGACACCCGCCTCGAGCTGCTGCGCTACCAGGCGCAGGAGCTGCAGGCTTTGCAGCTGAAGGCCGGCGAGATCGACGCGCTCGGCGAGGAGCGCGCACGGCTCGCCAACCGCGGGCGGCTCGCGCAGGGTGCGCAGACGGCCCTCGCGGAACTCTACGAGAACGAAGCCGCGAGCGCGCACGCCGGCGTGAGCCGCGCGCTGCAGGCGCTGCGCGGACTCGCGGTGCTAGATGGCAAGCTCGCGGTCGTGCTGCCGATGCTGGAGGAAGCCTCGATTCAGGTGCGCGAGGCGGCGCGCGAGCTGGAACGCTACCGCGAGACCCTCGACGTCGACGCGACGCGCCAGGACGAGGTCGAGCGGCGCCTGGCTGCCATCGAGGAGCTGGCGCGCAAGCACCGGGTTGCAGCCCCGGAGCTGCCCGAGCGCGCCCGGCAGCTTGGTGGGGAGCTGGAGGCGCTCGAGCGCGCGGACCTGGACCTCGCGGTATTGCGCAAGGAGCTCGCCGGCGCGCTGCAGAGCTATCGTGCGCAGGCCCAGGAATTGTCCGCCAAGCGCGTAGTTGCGGCGCGCACCCTGGCTCGCGACATCTCCGCGCGCATGCAGAAGCTCGGCATGTCCGGGGGGCGCTTCGAGGCGGACGTTACCCAGCACGGCAACGCCGATCCGACCGAGCATGGCGTGGATCAGATCGAGTTCCGCGTCACCGCCAACCCGGGACAACCGCCGCGGGCGCTCGCGAAGGTCGCCTCGGGGGGCGAGCTCGCGCGCCTGTCGCTCGCCGTGCAGGTGTCGTGCGCGGCGCAAGCGACACGCTGCATGGTATTCGACGAAGTCGACGCCGGTATCGGCGGCGCGGTTGCGGAGATCGTCGGCCGCGAGTTGCGCGCGCTCGGCGGACGCGGCCAGGTGCTGTGCGTGACGCACCTGCCGCAGGTCGCCTGTCAGGCGCATCACCACCTGCGGGTCACGAAGCTCACCGACGGCCGCAGCACGCGCACCACACTCACCGAGCTGACGGCGAACGATCGTGTCGAGGAGCTCGCGCGCATGCTGGGCGGGCTGGAAGTCAGCGCCAAGGCGCGCGAGCACGCCCGCGACATGCTGGCAGCCGCCATGCACGCGCCGGGAAAGACCTCAGCGGCGGCCGGGGCACGTGCGGCGCGCGCGGCGCACGCTCCCGCCGCTGCGGATTCCTCCGACGACACCGTGCGCCAGCCGCGGCCGCCGGCCGCCAGGCGCCGCTAGCTGCTCTTGCCGCGGTTGCGGAAGGCGCAGTTCGGGCGCTGGCAGCGCCCATAAAGAATCAGTGAGTGATCACGGATCGTGAAGCCGAGCTTGGTGGCCACCGCGGTCTGGCGCTCCTCGATGCTCGAGTCCATGAACTCCTCCACGCGGCCGCAGTCCTGGCACACGATGTGGTCGTGATGGGTCCCCTGGTTGAGCTCGAACACCGCCATGCCGTCTTCGAAATGATGGCGCGTGACGAGCCCGGCCGCCTCGAACTGAGTGAGCACGCGGTACACGGTGGCCAGGCCAATGTCCTCATTGGATTCCAGCAGCGTACGGTAGATGTCCTCGGCCGACATGTGCCGGGTGGCGCTGCCCTCGAGAATCTCCAGGATCTTCAGGCGAGGCAGCGTCACCTTCAAACCGGCTTTGCGCAGGTCCTTGCCTTCCACGCGAACTCTCCGGCGGTCCACGGCAGCTGCAACTGCGCGCGATCCGCGATCAGGTATGATTGCCCGGATGATTATCCTCCATCGGGCGCAGCTGCGCCTACCCTTGGCCGCATTGGCGGCCCTGGTGCTGCTCGCGACGACGCTCAGCGGCTGCGTCTATCGCATGAACATCCAGCAGGGCAACTACCTGGAGGGCAAGACCGTCGATCAGCTGCAGGTCGGCATGACCCGCAGCCAGGTGCGCTACCTCCTCGGCACGCCGATGGTGCCCGCGGTGTTCGACAAGGACCGCTGGGACTACCTGTACTACTTCAAGCGCGGGCGCCTGCGCAAACCCGAGGAGCGCCACCTGATCGTGTTCTTCACCCAGGACAAGGTGACACGCTTCGAACGCGACAACGTGCCGAATGCGCCACCGCAGGCGCCGGACCAGGGACCGTCGGTATCGAAGTTCCCGACGATCTGAGGCGCGCGCCTCAAGTCTTGCCGCTGCGGCGCTCACGCTGCACGCGCTCGCGGCGCCGCTCGCGCGGATCGCGACGCAGCGGTCGGTA
>CATPBQ010000322.1 GCA_955652795.1 uncultured Steroidobacteraceae bacterium
ACTGGGACTGGCCGGCAGCGCAAGCCGAGATGAAAGAGGCGCTGCGGCTCGCGCCCCGTGACCCGGTCGTGCACCTTTGCGCGGCGCGGCTCGCGACGGCACTCGGTCGCTGGGATGAGGCAATCGGTCTGCTGACTTCGGCGCTCGCGCGCGACCCGCTTTACGCGGCCGCGATGAACAGCCTCTCCGAGGTCTACGCGCGGGCAGGAAGGCTGGCAGAAGCGGAAGCGGCCGAACGCCGGGTTCTCGAGATCAGTCCGACCTATGCTTCGGCACCCTCCAATCTGGCGCTGGTCCTGCTGGTGCTCGGGCGACCCGAGGAAGCCCTGAATGTCGTTACGACTCTGCAGCGCGCGACGGTTGATCGGGCGCAGGCGCTGACCATCATTTACCACGCGCTCGGGCGCAAGGCGGACTCCGACGGGCAGCTCGCGGCGCTCATCCGCCAGTATGCAGAGGAGGACGCCTTCGAAATCGCCGAAGTCTACGCGTACCGCGGCGAGGCGAACGAGGCGTTCCGATGGCTCGATCGCGCCTTCAGGCAGAAAGATTCTGGCCTGTATTTCATCAAAGGCGATCTGCTGATGAGGAATCTCGAACGGGAGCCCCGTTACCGCTCGTTCCTGCACGCCATGACGATCCCAGACTAGCAACACGTCCCTTATGGGACGGACACCCGCTTCAGCCGCCGCTGAACTGCAGCCGCATCGACAGGTCCACCGCGCGCACGTGCTTGGTGAGTGCGCCTACTGATACATAGTCCACCCCGGTCGCGGCGATCGCGCGCACCGTCTCCAGCGACACGCTGCCCGAGGCCTCGAGCTTCACCGGCCGGCCGCGCGCCTGGTTGAGTCTCACCGCGGCCTGCAGGTCCGCCGTGCTGAAGTCATCCATCATGATGATGTCCGGCCGGGCGTTGAGCGCCTCCTCGAGTTCAGCCGCGGACTCGACTTCGACCTCGACGGTCAGTCCGGGCGCACTGCGTCGTGCAGCCTGGATTGCGCCGGTGAGCGAGCCGGCCGCCGCGATGTGGTTTTCCTTGATGAGCACCCGGTCGTACAGCCCCATGCGGTGATTGTCGCCACCGCCGCAGCGCACCGCGTACTTCTGTGCGGTGCGCAGTCCGGGGAGCGTCTTGCGCGTGTCGAGGATGCGGCAGGGCGTGCCGGCGACCGCGTCCGCGAAGCGCCGCGCGGCGGTCGCGGTCCCCGACAGCAGCTGCAGGAAGTTCAGCGCGGTGCGCTCCCCGGTGAGCACCGCACGCGCCGGACCTGCGATCTCGAAGATCACCTGGTTGGCGGCGAGGCGCTCGCCGTCGGCGGCCTGCCAGGTGAGGCGCACCTGCGGGTCCAGGCGCCGGAAGGTTTCCTCCGCCCACGCGCGCCCGCACAGGATCGCCTCCTCACGCGTGATGACGCTGCCCCGCACGCTCTGGCCCGCGGGCACGAGCGCGGCGGTCACATCCCCGCTGCCGATGTCCTCGCGCAGCGCCGCGTCGACTTGCTGCGCGAGGTCCGCCGGAGGCCGTTCAGCCACTATGGAAGAACGGCAGTCCGTGACTCTGCGCCGCCATGCACATGAGCATGGGAATCGACAGCACGAAGTTCACGCGCGAGGCCATGCCGGCCGCCTTGCGCGCGCGTGCCTTCTGCTCGTCGGTGGCGGCGACGATGCCGAGGATCTTCTTCTGGTTCGGCCAGATCACCCCCCAGACGTTGAGGAGCATGATGGTGCCGAGCCACGCGCCGATGCCGATCACCACGAATCCCGAGCGGAACGTGAAGGCGTTCAGGAAGTTTTCCTTGAGGAGCCACGCGCCCCCCACCCAGGTCGCGAGCGCCGCCCAGCGGAACCAGAACAGTGCCCGCGGAGCGACGTATTTCGTGACACCGGCGCCGCCCGGGCCGCCCTTGTCGGCTGCGGCGTCCGCCAGCGCGGGGGTCTGGGCGACGTTGAAGTAGTACAGCAGGCCGATCCAGAACACGCCCGCGACGATGTGGAACCAGCGCGCCAGGCTCGGCCCGCTGACGGCCAGGGGCCAACCCGCCATCACGACGGCCAGGATGAGCGCCAGGATGATGCCGAGGATCAGCGACTGGCGGTGGTTGTTCAGGGGATTCATGGCTTAAATCTCCAAGTTATTGTTTCTGCTTGGACTGGGGATTCCTGAGGCGTTTGAAGAATAGGCGAGGCACCCCCATAATTCAACGCACGCCAGTAATGGCCGACACGCTCAGGGCGGCCCGCGCCGCCGGTCATGGTGAAGGGTGAATGCGGTTGAACCCACGCTCGCTTAAGCTCGAGGAGCGTCCACCATCCCCGTGTATCAACGTCTGCACCCTCGATGCGCAGGGGTTATGCATCGGCTGTCTGCGCAGCGGTGAGGAGATCGGGCGCTGGCTCTCGATGAGCGCGGCCGAACAATGGGCTCTGCTGGCCGAGCTGGCCGAGCGGCAGAAACTGAAGAGGTAGTTTGCAATGGATGTCGTGGAGCGGATCAAGGCGGAACTGGGCTCGAGCCCGGTCGTGCTGTTCATGAAGGGCACTCCGGACTTTCCGCAATGCGGCTTTTCCGCGCAGACGGTCGCCGCGCTGCGCGCCGTCGGCGCCGAGTTCAACTACGTCAACATCTTCGAAGAGCCGGAAATGCGCGAGGCGCTCAAGCGCCTCTCCAACTGGCCCACCTACCCGCAGCTGTACGTCAAGGGCGAGCTGCTCGGCGGCTGCGACATCGCGCTCGAGATGTACAAGAGCGGCGAACTGAAGAAACTCCTGGACGAGGTCGGCGCGGCGAAGTGAGCGCGGCGCGATGAGCGCCTGAGCCCCTGCGGGCGTTTACAGCGGCGGAACCTCCGCCTCCGGCGGCGGCTCCTCGGCGCACGGCTCGGCCGCCACGTTCAACCATCCGAGTTCGCGCGCGCGCTCCTCGGCGCACCGGTGGCTGTCGCGCAGACGGTTGCACACCAGGCAGAAGATATCGGCGCTGCGCTGCGCGTCGTAGCGGGCGTTGTGGGCGCTGCCTGCGTCCCACTCCAGTCCTGCCACCGTGACCGCCTTGGCGAGCACGGTCTGCCCGAGTGCCGCCCCTGCCAGAGTCGCGGTATCGAAGCACGAGAACGGATGAAACGGATTGCGCTTCACCTGCGCGCGCGCGACGGCGGCGTTCAGGAAGCCCAGATCGAAGGCGGCGTTGTGGCCGACCAGGATTGCACGACGGCAGCCATAGGCACGCACCGCGTGGCGAATCTCCCGGAAGACTCTCTGCAGGGCGTCACGCTCGGGCAGCGCCGGACGCAGCGGGTGAAAGGGGTCGATGCCGGTGATCGCCAGGGCCGCGGGATCGAGCCGTCCGCCCTCGAAGGGCTGGACGTGGAAGTTATGCGTGGCACCGCGTTTAAGCATTCCCTCGCTGTCCATGTCGATGAGCACCGCGGCGATCTCGAGCAGCGCGTCGGTCGTGGCGTGAAAGCCGCCGCTTTCCACGTCGATGGCCACCGGCAGGTAACCGCGGAAACGCCGCGCCATGAGCGCCGCCGTCGCGGCCGGCGGTGCGGGAGCTTCAGGGGTTGGCTCGCTCATGGCGCAGCACCCACGCTTTAAGGCGCGAGACGCCAGGCGATGCGCTCGGCGCAGCGCAGCGGTACCAGCTCATCGGTGCCGAACGGATAGCGTGCCGGCACTTCCCACGGCTCCTTCACCAGGGTGATCGTGGCGCTGTTACGCGGCAAGCCATAGAAGTCGGCGCCGTGGCAGGAGGCGAATGCCTCGAGCCGCTCGAGCGCGCCGGCCGCCTCGAAGGCTTCCGCGTACAACTCGATGCCGGCGTGTGCGCAGAAGATACCGGCGCATCCGCGCGGCGCTTCCTTGGCCTGGCGCGCGTGCGGCGCGCTGTCGGTGCCGAGAAACAGCCGCGGGCTGCCGCCCGCCACGGCGCTGAGCAGCGCCGCACGGTGGGACTCCGCCTTGAGCACCGGCAGGCAGTAGTGGTGCGGGCGCAAGCCGCCGGCGAACAGCGCGTTGCGGTTCATCAGCAGGTGCTGCGGCGTGACGGTCGCGCCGATCCCGCTCCTCCCTGAGAGCACGAAGTTCACGGCGGCGCGGGTGGTGATGTGCTCGAACACGATGCGCAACTGGCGGTGGCGCTCCGCCAGCGGCGCGAGCACCGCATCGATGAAGGACGCTTCCCGGTCGAACACATCGACCGCGGGGTCGGTGACCTCGCCGTGCACCTGCAGCACCATGCCGAGCTCTGCCATGCGCGCGAGCACCGCGTCGATGCGCCGCACATCGGTGACTCCCGCCTCGGCATGGGTGGTGGCGCCGGCCGGATAGAGCTTGCAGCCCAGCACGCAGCCGCTCGCCTGGGCTCGCTCCACCTCGGCTGCGGGCGTGGTGTCGGTCAGATACAGCGTCATCAGCGGCTCGAACTGCACTCCGGGCGGCAACGCCGCCAGGATGCGGCGGCGGTAGGCGAGAGCCGCTTCCGTCGTCGTGACCGGAGGTGTCAGATTCGGCATCACGATGGCGCGCGCGAAGCGCGCCGCGGTGAACGGCAGCACGGCGTGCAGGGCTGCGCCGTCGCGCAGGTGCAGATGCCAGTCGTCCGGGCGGCGCATGACGAGCGCGCTCATGCCCGCGGCTCCAGCGCGTCCAGCACTTTCTGTCCGAGGATGAGCTCGAGCGCGAAGCGCACACCGAAGCCGGTGACGTCGGTACCCACGTGCGCGAGTCCGCCACTGCGCGTGGCGGAGGACAGATCCACGTGTGCCCACGGCGTCTGCGGTGGCACGAAGCGCGCCAGAAAGCGCGTCGCCAGAATGTGGTCGCCCTTGCCGTCGAGCGTGCACTGCATGACGTCCGCCACCTTGCTCTCGAGCTCGGCGTCGTAGTCGGACTCGAACGGAAAGTTCCATACCCGCTCGCCGCTCGCGCGACCGGCATCAAAGAGCTTGCCGGCAAGCTGCGGGCGGTTAGCGAACACACCGCTCATGCGCTCGGTGAGTGAATACACGCACGCACCGGTCAGGGTCGCGAAGTCGATCATGAGGCGCGGCTGCGTGCGCGCGGCGAGCGCCAGGGTATCGGCGAGCACCATGCGCCCTTCGGCGTCGGTATGGATCACCTGAATGGTGACGCCGTTGGCGGCGCGCACCACTTCCTGGGGACGATAGGCCTCGGGGCCGATGCGATTCTCGGTGATTGCCAGCCAGGCATCGGCGGCGAGCGGCGCGCGCAGCTCCGCGAGCGCGACCAGGGTGGCGAGCGCCACTGCGCTGCCGGCCATGTCGGTATGCATGTCGAGCATGGAGCGATGCGTCTTGAGGTTGACGCCGCCGGTGTCGAACAGGATGCCCTTGCCGATGAGCGCGATGTCGGGGCGCGCACCGCGCCGGCGGCGCGCCGGGCGATACCTCAGGTGCGCAATGCCGGCGCCGCCTTGCGAATTGCCGGCCGCCACGGCGAGAAAAGCGTTGGCGCCCGCGCGGCGCAGCCGGCGCTCGTCGAGCCAGCGCAGCGTGAGTCCATGCTGACGGGCGAGCCTGGCGATGGCTTGCCGATAGCCGCGGGCATCGAGCACGTTGGGCGGCAGCGCCGTGAGCCAGCGCGCGAGGTTGGTGCCGCGGGCGGCGGCCGCCTGGTAGCGTGTATCGACGCTGCCCTCGCCCAACAGCACGATGCGGCGGATGTGGCGCTCATGGCGCGCCGGCGCCCGAAAGCTCGGCAGCGAGAACGCGTGCACCAGCGCGGCGGCCAGCAGCGCCTCGAGCGCGGCGCGCGCCGCCGCGCCGCTTCCCGGGGCGGCGAGGCCCACGGTCTGCGGGTTGCGCGCCGCGGCTTCCTTCAACATGCGACCGGCAAGCGACAGGCGCTCGAAGGCGCTCGCGTCGCTCTTGAGATAACCGAGCACCGCGAGCGTCTGGCGGTGGTTGCTCAGCGCGGTGGTGCGCACGGTAGCGGCGCGCGCCGGCGCACGCGCGTCAAGCTCGCGCCAGCGCGCGCTCTCGGGCAGGCGCCGCAAGGCGGCCGCGGTAGCCGGCAGGGGTACGATCGCGAGCACCGCGTCGAGCTCGGCGACGTCGCGTCCGTGAGCGCTGACGATCGCGGGAGCCGGTGCGCTCGGCAGCAGAGCGGCGCCGCGAGCGCCGGGAGCTCTGGCACTCACTTGCTTTACCTGTCGCTGCTCGCCATCATTACTCATTCTATCGCGAGCCGGCACAACACGCGCGCGGCGACACCCGCGACTGATCACATGACCGAACCGCCGAAGCTGGAAGACCTCGATCCCGTTGAAACGCGGGAATGGCTCGAATCGATCGATTCGGTGCTCAAGACTCACGGCCCGGAGCGCGCGCACTTCCTGCTCGAGCGGCTGATTGACTACACGCGCCGCAGCGGCGCCTACCTGCCGTTCAAGCCCAACACCGCCTACGTCAACAGCATTCCCACCGGGCGTGAGCCGGAGTATCCGGGCAACCGTGCGCTCGAGCGGCGTATCGAGGCCTACATCCGCTGGAACGCGCTGGCGATGGTGCTGCAGGCGAATAAGAAGTCCTCCGAGTACGGCGGGCACCTGTCGAGCTACGCCTCCTCGGCGACCTTGTATGAAGTGGGATTCAATCACGTCTGGCGCGCGCCCTGCGAGCAGCACCCCGGTGAC
>CATPBQ010000323.1 GCA_955652795.1 uncultured Steroidobacteraceae bacterium
CCAGCGCGCCGTGGGGCGCCACGGTCTGGAGACGATGCGCGCCTACATGCGGCACGTGCAGGACAACGCCGCGCTGTGCGTGCGCAACGCCATCGGGCGGTTGCAACCTGGCAGCTTCCGCTACGAGATGGACGATGCGCAGGTGATCGCGGTGCGCGTCGACATCGACCGTGAGGGGCGCCGCGCGCGCATCGATTTCACCGGTACCTCGGCGCAGGGCGCGCACAACTTCAACGCCCCGCGCGCGGTGTGTACGGCGGCGGTGCTGTACGTGTTCCGCACGCTGATCGAGCGGCCGATTCCATTGAACGAGGGGTGCCTGGAGCCGCTGGACATCGTCGTTCCCGGCGGTTCGCTGCTCGAGCCGCGCTTTCCCGCGGCGGTGGCGGGGGGAAACGTGGAGACGTCACAGTGCATCGTCGATGCGCTGTACGGCGCGCTGGGAATTCTCGCCGCCTCCCAGGGAACCATGAACAACCTGACCTTCGGGGATGCGCACCTGCAGTACTACGAAACCATCGCCGGCGGCGCCGGCGCGGGGGCGGATTTCGATGGCTGCGACGCCGTGCAGACTCACATGACCAACTCGCGCCTCACGGACCCGGAGATCCTGGAGAGCCAGTTCCCGGTGCTGGTGCGGGAGTTTGCGATCCGCGGCGGCTCGGGCGGCGCGGGGCGGCACCACGGCGGCGACGGCATCGTGCGGCGGCTGGAGTTTCGTGCGCCGTTCTCCGGAGCATTGCTCGCCAATCACCGCCGCATCGCGCCCTTCGGGCTCGAGGGCGGACAGCCGGGCGCCTGCGGTGAGGCGCGCATACGCCGCGCCGGCGGGGCCGTGGAGCAGCTGGGGGCCACTGCACGCTTCGAGATCGGACCGGGAGACGAGCTCCTCATCCTGACACCCGGTGGCGGCGGCTTTGGCTCACCGCTTACCTGAGCGCGACTGATTCGCCGGCAAAAGCCACGCCTGAAAGCGCCGCCGTCCTAAGCAATCTTCTCGCCGGCAAAAGCCGCGCCTTTTGCCGGCGTGCCCGAGCGCCGCTGGTAAGTTGGCCTGCCGAAAGCGCCGCAAGCGCTTTCGGCCTATCCGCGAAGTATCGCGGTTTCGATCTCCCATTCGACCCGGTGCTTCGCGGTCGCGGAGCGGTTCACTGACACCGGCCGCACCCGGCTGGCGCCGGCGCGATGCGTCACCAGCCAGGTGTCGAACACGCCCGGCTTGCTGCTGGCGAACCCGAACAACAGGTTGAATTTGCCTTCGGCGAGAGTCTGCGGCCGGTTGACACGCTCATCGCTGATGACGAAATGACTCTCGTCGGTGGCGTCGCCGGCAAAGGCTCCCTGCGCCGCCAGGGCGTCCAGAAAGGTCTCGACCTGGGCCTGGGCGCGCTGCCAGGTCGCCGGTCCGTTATGTTCCAGGAGCACCCAGCGCGTGCCCTGCTCGATGCTGGCCGCCACGAACAGCGCGAGCCGCCGTGCCGAGAGGTACCTCCAGTCGCAGGCGCCGCCGCCCGCGCCCAGGGTGCGCTGGCTCACGCCGGTGCGCGAGCCGCCCCGCACCGACAACAGGGTATTCACTCCCGCCTGCGCCAGCCGCGCCCGGTCCGCGTCGGACACCGCCACCGCCGGACGCAATCCGGGACGCAGAATCGCCTCTTCGCTCTCCACGGCCGTCCAGACCGGCCAAGTCTCATCGGAGCGCGCGATCATGCCCGCGGCGGCGGCGCACGAACCGAAGGTCTCCACCCGGCCGCGCAGCCGATCGAACGCCTGCACGCGCGGGTAGTACATGACGGCGCTGTCGCTGCGGAAGGGCCAGGCGCGCAGGGCATCGAGCGCGGCAGGCGCCGAGGTCCAGCTGGCTGGCGGATCGACCAGCAGCAGCGCCTGCCGGTCGCGGCACAGGCGCGCCGCAACCAGCAGAGTCGACAATCCCAGATCGCGCTCACGGGTCAGCGGCGGAATGCACAGCATGTTGAAGCGGGCGACGCCCTGCAGCGCGAACAGTCCCGTGGCGCCGCTGGCTGCGCCGATGATGTCGTAGTCGGTAAGCGGCGCGCCGTCATCCCCATCGGGATTGGAGAGTGTATAGCCGACCGCCACCCCACCGGGCCCGCCGGCGGAGCGATCCGGGCGCTGCGCAAAAACCGCATCCGCCACGCGCACCAGGCGCGATCCGAGCAGCACGTCGGGGACGAACCGGCCCGAATCCGGCACCACCGACACGCGCCGGTAGATCTCCTGGTCTTCCACCAGCTCCGAACCCGCGGTGCGCACGCGCTGCACCACGAGATTGAAGCGGTCGCGCTCGGCGCTGCTCAGGCCGTCATAGTCCACCGAGGCGCGCAGGTATTCGCGCGAGCCGGGATTCAAGGCCACGAGCCTCAGTTCGCTCTCGCCCGCCGGCAGGGTAATGGTCGGCGGGCGCGCGCCGTTGGCGACGCGCACGATGAGTGCCTGGCGACCACCGTTCTCGAAAAACTGCTCGACCGCGTAGGAGAGGGTCGAGGGTTGCCACAGGCCGCCAAAGTGCTGTTGGAACTCACTGAAGCCGCTGACGGGCAGCGCCTGGTTGACCGGGCCCTTGAGGGTGCGGCCGACGAAGGCGGCGATTGCGGTCGGCACGCGCTCGATCGCGTGCCCCGTGCGGCTTTGTGGTTCGAGTTCTATGCCGGACGCGGGGCTGTCGGCCACTCAAGCGCCTCTTGGGATCTGCCCGTGCGACTCTAACACAGCGTGTCAGCGTGTAGTCGGATTCTCGGCTGCGCGCTGCTCGGCGCGCTGCCGCGCGGCTTCACTCTCCGTCAGGCGCTGCGCTTCTTCGGCGCGCGCGCGCTCCAGTTCTTCGCGCTTGCGCGCGATCTCCGCGAGCATCAGCTGCAGCCACTCCGACAGCGCCGTCAAGGCGAACACTCCTCAGCCGCCATTCTTGGGACGATCCCGTGGCGCCTTGGCTGCGCCCGGGGCCGGGGCATCGGCAGTCTGTTGCGCAGCATCCTCAGCGGGCGCGCCCGGCTCGATGTCGGAGAGCATCTGCTTGAAGGAGGCTTCATCCATCGGCAGGTCCGACTTGCCATCCCAGGTGGAACCTTCCGGAACCACGTTCTGCACGCGCGGCGCAGCGGCCAGGACCTGTTCCACCGTGGTGTCGGACACGGTGATCGGGACGGGCACGCCGCGCGGAGCACGCGCGAGCGCCGACACCAGCGTCCAGTCGACTCGGGCCTGGTGCGCCTTCAACTGCTGTTGCAGCGTGGCGGCCAGGGACTTGCTGAGGAGTCGGCGCGGGGCCTTCGCCCACCCGCGCGTATCGTCCTCCAGAACGTCAAAGGGCTGCATGTACAACTGCCCGTCACGCCAGCCGAACACGAACGGCTGATTGACCACGCGCACCTGGGTGCCGAGGGGCACCATGGCGAAGAGCTGCGCGATGTCCTCCGGGTAAAGCCGGATGCAGCCGTGGCTCGAACGCAGCCCGACGCCGGCCGGCTTATTGGTGCCATGAATCAGGTAACTCGGCCACTGCAGGTAGAACGCGTACTTGCCCAGCGGGTTGTCCGGTCCGGGCCCGATCACCGCATCGAGATCCTCGCCGTTCTCGTGGTGCTCCTTGCGCACCGAGACCGGCACGCGCCAGGTGGGATCCTGCTGGCGGCGAACGACTTTCGTGACGCCCTCCGGAGTTCGCCAGCCGACCTTGCCTATGCCGATGGGGTGAGTCAGCACGACGGGCCGTTCGCCGCGCTTGACCGGGGGATAATAGAAAATCCGCATGGCGGCGATGTTGATCACGAGCCCGGTGCGCGGCGCGTCCGGCAGGATGAACTGCGACGGCACCACGATCTCCCGGCCCTCCCCCGGCAGCCAGGGGTCGACCTTGGGATTGGCGCGCACGATCTCCTCGTAACCGACGTTGAAGCGACGGGCGATGTCGGTGAGCGTGTCGTCCTTGGTGGCCGTCACCACCTGCACGACGCCGACGACGTCCTGAGCGCTGTCAAGCTCGAACCGTTCATTGGCGACCGGCGCGGGCCATTCAGGCGGCGCCGGCTCGGCGGGCGGTGCGGGCGGGGGTGGCCGATGCCGGACGTGGGCCAGGATCGAGCACCCCGCGATCAGCAGGCACGCAAGCGCAGCCGTCGCGGCGCGGGCCGTGGAAGTCCTCATGGCGGAATTATGACCGATGTCGCAAGGAGCGCGAATCGTCGGTGATGCGCTACAGCAGCACCGGCTGGTTCGGCAGCTCGTGGTCGCTGTGGTGCCGCCCCGGGAAGTGCCGTCCCAGCAGTGCCCCCACGCCCTCGATACCCGCGATCGAGCCCTCGCGAAAGCGCCCGGCGCGGTAATGCAGCTCCATCTGCCGGCACACCGCCTCCCACTCAGGCTGCGCGACGCGGGCGGCAATGCCGCGGTCAGCGATGATCTCGACCACCTGGTCCGCCATGAGCACGTAGATCAGGACACCGTTGTTGTGCGCCGTGTCCCACACGCCGAGCTGTCCGAACAGCTGCAGCGCGCGCTGCCGCGGCGCCAGATCGTGCCACAGCTCCGGCAGATCGAAGGCGGTCTCGACGACAAAGCGGATCTCCCCGGCATGATGGGCTTCGCAGCTGCCGATGGCCTGTTCGATGGCGTCGCGAACCTGCGGCGTGAAGTGCCGGCGCGTGCTCCAGCGTGTGGTAGCGAGGTGGCGAATGAGGCGCAGGAATTTCATGACCACGTCCCTCCTACCAGCTTCCGGAGGCGCCGCCGCCCCCGAACCCTCCGCCACCACCGCTGAATCCTCCGCCGCCGAATCCTCCGCCCCCAAGTCCGCCGCCGAATCCGCCGAAGCCCCCGCTACGCGGGTAGCTCGACCAGCCGCTCCCACGGGCCAGTCCGCCGAGCAGGGTGAACAGGAACGCGCCCGCTGCGGCGAGCAGAGCCAGGAGCACTGCGTAGCCGGCGATCCACACCAGCAAGCCCGCGCCGAGGGCGGTGAAGGCCGAGCCGAGCGTGCGTCCGAAAATCCCGCTCAGCACCACCGAACCGATGAAAACGGCGAACAGGATCACCGGCAAGGGGTTCGAGCCGCGCGCGCGCCGGCCGGACTGCCAATCGTGTTCAGGCGGCGGCAGCGGCTCGCCTTCGATGAGCTTGATCATCTGGTCGAGGCCGGCGTCGATGCCGCCATAGTAATTCCCCTGGCGGAAGGCGGGCCGCAGGGTCTCCGAAATGATGCGGTTGCACATGGCGTCGGTCAGGACGCCTTCGAGGCCATAGCCGACCTCGATGCGCACGTGGTGATCGTTCTTCGCAATGATCAGCAGCGCCCCGTCATCCGCCTTTTGCCGGCCGAGCTTCCACTGTTCCACCACCCGGATCGAGTACTGCTCGATCTGCTCGGGTGCGGTCGTGGGCACGAGCAGCACCGCGAGCTGCGAGCCCTTGGCGGACTCGAACGCCGCGAGCTTCTGCTCGAGCGCTGTCTGCTGCTGCGCGGTCAGCGTGCCGGTGAGATCAGTGACGCGCGCTGTCAGCTTCGGGATCGGCTGCAAGCCTTGCGCAGCAGAGGGCTGCGACTGCGCGCCTGCAGGCGGCGGCGCGATCACGGCGAAGCCCAGGCCCAGCAGCAGCCGCAGCGCCAGTCCCGCCCGGGGGCGGGCGCGGCTTGACCCTGCGGTCATTTCGTCGCGGGTTGTCCTGAGGGCGCCGCCGGCGCCGTCCCGGGCGGCGAGCTGTCGAAGCTGACCGTCGGGGCGGTCGCGATCTGCTGCTCGTTGGCGACCGTGAAGTTGGGTTTCACCTGGAAACCGAACATTTTCGCCGTGAGATTCACCGGGAAGGAGCGCACCGTCACGTTGTAAGCCTGCACCGCCTGGATGTAGCGATTGCGCGCCACGGTGATGCGGTTTTCAGTGCCCTCGAGCTGCGATTGCAGATCGCGGAAATTCTGGTCCGACTTCAGCTGCGGGTAATTCTCGACGATCACCATCAGGCTCTTCAGCGCCTGGGTGAGATCGCCCTGCGCGGCCTGGTACTTCTGGAACAGCTGCGGGTTGTTGAGCACCTCGGGCGTCACCTGGATGGAGTTGGCCCTGGCGCGCGCCTCGGTCACCCCGATCAGCACCTTCTGCTCCTGGGCTGCGTAGCCCTTCACGGTGTTGACGAGATTCGGGATGAGATCCGCCCGGCGCTGATACTGATTCACGACCTCGGACCAGGCCGCCTTGACGTTCTCGTCCTGTTGCTGCAGGGAGTTGTAACCGCAGCCCGATAGGCCCACGACCGCGGCAGCCAGAAGGGTCACAAACCACGCACGCATCGAATTCTCCTTGGGCATCGACCCGGTCCCCTTTGGCCGGGGGGCGTGGATTGTCACATGCCGGGGAAAGGCGCGTCGATTGTTCGCGCCGGCGGCGCTTCTTCGGCGTGCGCGCAGCGGGCTGCGCATCCGGGGCTGCCCAAAAAAAACCCCAGGTTTTGAGGCCTGGGGTTGATAAGGGCGGACCTTCGATGAAGGGAAGGAAGTCCGCCAGGGGATACCTCAGTGCAATCGTGCCCAGTGCAGGATCCGGATGTCCTCCGAGTCCAAGTCGAAACTATGTGCCAGCAGCGCGCGCAGCTCACGGTTGGCGCGCGTGTGGCTGAGCGGCTCGCGCAGCTCGACTACGCCACTCCACTCGCTGCCGCAGCCGGGGCTTTGTGCCTGGCTGTGAGCGGTGACGAAGTGGGTGTAGTACTTGGTAGCCACGGTTTACAGGTTAGTAGCGCCGCGCGGTGGGCGTCCGTGAGATGTTCCACAGAACCCCCGATTTCTGTAAAAGTGAGTGCGACATAATCCACAGGATTTCGTGCCGATGAGTCGCTTGCGGCAAGCCGCGCCGGCGGGCTCGAAGTACATCACGCCGGAGGGCGCGCGCCGCCTGCGCCTGGAGCTCGAGCTTCTCTGGCGGGACGAGCGCCCCAGGGTCTGCCAAGCGGTCGCGGCCGCCGCCGCCCAGGGGGATCGCTCCGAGAACGCCGAATACACCTACGGCAAGCGCCGCCTGCGGGAAATCGACCGCCGGGTGCGCTTCCTGCGGCGGCGGCTCGAGGGCATGGTGGTCGTCGACCAGCCCCCCGCCGACCCGGCGCGCGTGTTCTTCGGGGCGTGGGTGCGGCTTGAGTCCGAGGGCGGAGCGCAGTCACGCTACCGTATCGTCGGTCCCGATGAGTTCGACCGGGCACCCGGCTACATCAGCATGGACTCGCCCCTCGGGCGGGCGTTGCTGCGCAAGACCCTCGACGACGAAGTGACCGTGGAGGCTCCGGGCGGCAGCCGCGCGTTCGTGATCGTGTCGATCGAGTACGAGCCGGACTCGCCCTAAGGGCACGCCTTCGAACAGGCTTACCAGATCACCCGCACGTTCTTGAACTGCCAGGGATCGGTCTTGTCGATGTCCTCGGGGAACAGGCGCTCGCGCTCGTGCAGCGGCGTCCAATCCGTGTACTCCCCGACCACCGGACCCAGATACGGCATGCAGATCTCGAGATTGCGGCGGAAATCCATCTCATCAGGCTCGACCACGCCGAGGTTGGAGTTCTCCATCGCCCACACCACCCCGGCCAGCACCGCCGCGCACACCTGCAGGCTGGTGGCGTTGTTGTAGGGGGCGAGCTTGCGCGCATCCCCGATCGACAGCTGCGAGCCGTACCAGTAGGCGTTCTTCCTGTGGCCGGCGAGCAGCACACCCAGCTCGTCGATGCCGCTCACGATGTCGTCCATGAGGATGCGCTGGCGCTCCTGCTGCACGTAGTTGCGCCCGGCGAGCTCGTACACCGACATCACGGCGGAGTCGCACGGGTGATACGCGTAGTGCACCGTGGGACGGTACGCCACCTGCGTGCCGTCGCGCACCGTGAAGTAGTCCGCCATCGAAATGGACTCGCCGTGCGTGATGCAGAAGCCGTGAAAATGGCCGGCGCGCGGCGTCCAGGTGCGCACGCGGGTGCCGGCGCCGGGCTGCGTCAGGTAGATCGCCGCCAGGCAGCCGGAGTCATGGCGCTTGCCGTCGCGCGGAAAGTTGCGCTCGTGCGTGCCCCAGCCCATTTCACTCGGCTGCGAGCCCTCGCCGACGAAGCCGTCGATCGACCAGGTGTTGACGAATTCACCGAGTTGCTTCGGCTTGCCCGAAATCTGCGTGTCACGCTCGGCGATGTGGATGACCTTCACGCTGAGCCGGCGAGCCAGC
>CATPBQ010000324.1 GCA_955652795.1 uncultured Steroidobacteraceae bacterium
CAGGGGCTCGACGCCAATCGCCTGGCGATGCTGCTGGCCGCAGCCAACCGGCACGCGCAGCTTGCGCTGCAGGAGCACGACGTGTTCGTGAACGTGGTCGGCGGCATTCAGATCACCGAGACGGCCTGGGACCTGCCGGTGCTGATCGCGCTCGCTTCCAGCCTCAAGGGCCGTGCGCTACCGGCCCAGCTCGTGGCGTTCGGCGAGATCGGGCTCACGGGCGAGGTGCGCCCGGTGCCGTACGGGGACGAACGGCTGCGCGAAGCGTGCGCGCAGGGATTTCGCGTCGCGATCGTGCCGCGCGACAACGCCCCGCGCAAACCGCCTGCCGGGCTCACCGTGCTCGCGGTCTCGCGCGTGGCCGAGGCGCTGGAGGCGGCGTTTACGGCGAGCGCGTAACCGCCACGGGTGCTTTCGCGCCCGCCGGCGCGCGCACCCGCACGGTGCGGATGGTGTTGTCTCCGACCTGCAGCACCTCGAACTCGTAAGCGCCGACGCGCACCATGGTGCCGGAGTCCGGGATGGTCTCCAGGTGCTCGAGCAGCAGGCCGTTGACGGTCTTGGGTCCCCCGGTCGGCAGCTGCCACGCCAGTGCGCGGTTGAGCGCGCGGATCGTGGCGCTGGCGTTGACGATGAACACCCCGGGGCGCTCGGTGTGCACGTCCTTGTGCGTCACCGTGGCCGGGTCGGTGGTGAACTCCCCGACAATCTCCTCGAGAATGTCCTCGAGCGTGACCAGTCCCTCGATGTCGCCGTACTCGTTGACGACGAAGGCAAGCCGGCGGCGATTGCGCTGGAACTGCCCGAGCTGCACGTTGAGCGCGGTTCCCTCGGGCACGAAGTACGACTCGCGGCCGCGCGCGATCTCGATGAGCCGCTCGCGGCTCAGGGTGCCGCGCACCAGCTCGTGCGCCACGCGTTTCATGTGCAGCAGGCCGATGAGGTTGTCGAGCTCGCCTTCGTACACCGGCAGCCGCGTGTGCGGGGTCTGCCGCAGCTGATCGAGAATGTCCTCCCAGCTCTCGCTCACGTCGATCCCGGAGATCTCCTGCCGTGGGATCATGATGTCGTTCACCGTGACGCGCCCCAGATCGAGGATCGACAGCAGCATCTGCCGGTGGCGCGCGGGAATGACCGGCGCGGCCTCGGTGACCACCGTGCGCAGCTCCTCGGCGCTCAGGGTCTGGGTGGTGACGGCGGCGCGCACCACGCCGAACAGGCGCAGAAAACCGTAGGCCATGCTGTTGGTGAGCCACAGCGCCGGACGCGCCACCAGCACCAGCACGCGGTAGATGCCGGCGGCGTGCAGCGCCACCCCTTCCGGATTCGCCGCCGCGTAGATCTTCGGCGCCAGCTCGCAGAACACGATCACCACGATCGTGAGCAGCACGCCGGTGAGCGGCACGGCGTAGGGGTAGCCGGTGCGCTGCGCCAGGATGGTCGCTATGGCGGAGGAAAACACGCTGGCGGCGGCGAGGATGACGAGGTTCGCTCCCAGCCAGTCATCGGGCTTCTGCAGCAGCCGCTCCAGCACCCGTGCGGTGCCCTGGCCCGCCTGCGCGCGGTGCCTGATCCGGTAGCGGTTAACCGAGAGCATCGCGACTTCCGTGCCTGACGAGAAGGCGACGATGAGCAGCAGCGCGAGCAGCGCCAGCAGCAGCGGGGCGTTCGAAGCGACGTTCAAGGCGGCATCCCTCGGTTTGCCTGGCGGCGCGGACGCTCTAGCATAGAAGCTTAGGGGGGCGAGCGGGAAAACCGCCCCCGCGACCCTATAATCCACGCTCCCGACACCTGCCTGCGGAAGTCATGTTCGACCATCTGACGGCGCGCCTGTCGCGCACCATCGAAAATCTGCGCGGCCGCGGCCGGATCACCCAGGAGAACGTCGCCGAGACGCTGCGCGAGGCCCGCGTCGCGCTGCTGGAAGCGGACGTCGCGCTGCCGGTGGTGAAGTCGTTCATCGAGTCGGTCAGGGCCAAGGCGCTCGGCGCCGAGGTGCTCGCGAGCCTGACCCCGGGGCAGGCGTTCATCGGTATTCTGCACACCGAGCTGGTGCAGCTCATGGGCGGATCGGGCGCGCCCTGGAAGCTGCGCGCGCAACCGCCGGTCGTGCTGCTGCTGGCGGGCCTGCAGGGCGCCGGCAAAACCACCACCGCGGCGAAGCTCGCGCGCTGGCTGATCGAGCGCGAGCGCAAGCGCGTGCTGCTCGCCAGCACCGACGTGCGCCGCCCGGCCGCGATGCTGCAGCTCGAGCGTCTCGCGGGCCAGGTGCAGGCGGAATACTTCCCCGCGAGCAGCGACCAGGCTCCTGCGGTGATTGCGCGCGCGGCGCTCGAGCGGGCGAGGAGCGGGGTGTTCGACGCGCTCATTGTCGACACCGCCGGGCGCCTGCATGTCGATGAGAGTCTCATGGCCGAAGTGCGCGACATCGACGCCGCGGTCGGTCCCGCCGAGCGGCTGTTCGTGGTGGACGCCATGGCCGGCCAGGACGCGGTGAACGCCGCGCGCGCGTTCGGCGCGGCGCTGGATCTCACCGGCGTCATCCTCACCAAGGCCGATGGGGATGCGCGCGGGGGCGCGGCGCTGTCGGTGCGACAGGTCACCGGCAAACCGATCGTGTTCATCGGGGTCGGGGAGAAGACCGAGGCGCTCGAGCCCTTTGACCCCGAGCGCATGGCCTCGCGCATTCTCGGCATGGGCGATGTCGTGAGCCTGATCGAACAGGTTCACCGCCAGGTCGACACCCAGGAAGCCGAGCGCCTGGCGCGCAAGGCCCTCAAGGGCAAGAGCTTCGACATGGTGGATCTGAAGAGTCAGCTCGAGCAGCTGCAGAAGATGGGGGGCGTCGGCGCGCTGCTGGACAAACTGCCCGGGGCCGCAGCCAGGAAGGGCGCCGCGTCGGCGGACCAGGGGGATCGGGAGCTGCGACGGCAGCTCGCCATCATCAATTCCATGACCCCGCGCGAGCGGCGTAACCCGGCGATCATCGACGGCTCGCGACGCCGGCGCATTGCCGGGGGCTCCGGCGTGCAGGTTCAGGACGTGAACCGGCTGCTGAAGCAGTTCCTGCAGATGCAGCGCGTCATGAAGAGCATGAAGGGCGGGCGGCTGGCGCAGCTGATGGGCGCCTTGAAGGGCGGTATGCCGCCCGGATTCCCGGGTGGCGGCTAGGGGCGTGGAAAAACTGGCGCAGGATTCGCAGGTTGCGTAGAATCCGCGCTCTTTTTTGGGCGGCCCTTTTGCGCTCGCCCGCTTCGAACGAGAGCGATACGATCATGGTAACCATTCGCCTGACGCGGCGCGGGGCGCGCAACCAGCCCTTCTATCACGTCGTTGTAACCGACAGCCGCAAGCGCCAGGGGGGCCTGAGCCTGGAGCACGTCGGGTTCTTCAACCCCATTGCCCGCCGCGGCGAGCAGAAGCTCAAGCTCGATCTGCCGCGCATCGACTATTGGGTCGATCAGGGCGCACAACCTTCGGACCGGGTGCGCAGTCTGGTGGCTTCCTACCGTAAACAGGCGACGGCCTGACGTAAGCCGGGGTGAGGCCCGCGGGCCGTGGCGTGGGTGGAACTGGGTCGCGTGGGTGCGCCCTACGGTATCAAGGGCTGGGTTCACGTCCAGTCGCATACCGATCCTCCGAGCCGGCTGCTGGAGTACCGGGAATGGGTTCTCAAGCTCACCAGCGGCGAACGGCTCACGCGGCGCGTCACTGAGGCGCGAGCCCACGCGGACGGGCTGGTTGCGCACCTGGAAGGCGTGGCGAACCGGGACGAGGCTGCCGCCCTCACGGGCGCGGTGGTGGAAGTGGATCGCGCGGCGCTGCCGCCGCCGGGTGATCGCGAGTACTACCGCGCGGATCTCGTGGGCTTCAGCGTCTGCAACCTCGAGGGTGCGCAGCTCGGCACGGTGAGCCACTTCGTGGATATGCCCGCCGGCGCGGTGATGGTGACGCAGGCGCCGGGCGGGCTGCAGCATTGGGTGCTGGCGGTGCCGCGCCACCTGCGCAAGGTGGATCTGGCGGCGCGTACGATTCTGGTGGACTGGCCGGCGGAGCTGGAATAGAAGGCTCCATGAAGATCGAGGTTGTCACGCTGTTTCCGCGCATGATCGCGGGCGCCCTCGAGTTTGGCATCGTGGGGCGCGCCATCGCTCGCGGGCTCATGAGCGTGGGGACAGAAGATCCGCGCCTGCATGCCACCGATGCGCATCGCACGGTCGATGATCGTCCGTACGGGGGCGGTCCGGGCATGGTGATGAAACCCGAGCCGCTGCTGGCCGCGATTCGCACGGCGCACGCGCGGCTGCCGCCGGGGAGCCCGCGGGTGTACCTGTCGGCGCAGGGTCAGCCCTTTGGCCAGGCGCAGGCGCGGGAGCTGGCGGCGCTGCCGGGTATGCTGCTGCTGGCCGGACGGTACGAGGGTGTGGACGAGCGCGTGATCGAGCTCGGCATCGATCGCGAGTTATCGGTGGGCGACTACGTGCTCTCGGGCGGGGAGCTGCCGGCGCTCGTGATCATCGACGCGCTGGCGCGACTGTTGCCTGGCGCGCTGGGGGATGAGCGCTCGAGTGCCGAGGATTCGTTTGCGCACGGCCTGCTCGAGGGGCCCCATTACACGCGGCCGGAAGTGTTTGAAGGCCGGGGCGTGCCGCCGGTGCTGCTGTCCGGCGACCACGCCGACATCCGCCGCTGGCGGCTCGCGCAGGCGGTGGCCCGCACCGTGGAGCGCCGCCCCGACGTGCTGGCGAACGCGCAGCTGGCGCCCGAGGCGCGGCGCGCATTGAATGAGTTCCAAACCGGTGGCACTAGTGAGGCTGCCGCAGGGGCCGCACGTGCGGCTGGAAGCGAAGATCGAGGTAACTGAACATGAGCAAGATAATCCAGGAAATCGAGAAGCAGCGCATGACCCGCAAGGTCCCGGACTTCAAGCCCGGCGACACCGTGGTGGTACAGGTCAAGGTGGTGGAAGGCGATCGTGAGCGTGTGCAGGCGTACGAGGGCGTCGTGATCGCGCGCCGCAACCGCGGACTCAACTCCTCGTTCACGGTGCGCAAGATCTCTCA
>CATPBQ010000325.1 GCA_955652795.1 uncultured Steroidobacteraceae bacterium
GCGTGGCCATGCTCCAGGAGCTGCTCGCGCGCGATCAGCCGCCTGCCCATAAGGAGCGCGACCGAGCAGTTCTCCGTGGCGGTATCGAGCGCGAGAATTCTCACCGTGCGCTCGCCGCCCGCGCCCCCGGCGCCGCGCGCGGCGCATGCCGCTTGAGGAAACGTCGTGCCTCCTCGGGATCCTGCGTCACGGTCATCGGCGGCAGGGCAGCGAGAAACACCCGGCCATAGCCGCGGCCGAGCATGCGCGGATCGCAGATGACCACTACGCCGTAGTCGTCCTCGCTGCGAATCAGGCGTCCCGCCCCCTGCTTGAGCGCCAGTGCCGCTTCCGGAAGCTGGTAGTCACGAAACGCGTTGCCGCCGCTGGCGCTGAGATGCTCGATGCGCGCGCGCACCAGCGGATCGTCGGGCGAGGCGAACGGCAGCTTCTCGATGATCACCAGGCGCAGCGCCTCGCCCTTCACGTCCACGCCCTCCCAGAAGCTCGCCGTGCCGAGCAACACCCCGTTGCCGTCGGCGCGGAATTCCTGCAGCAAGCGCTCGCGCGGCGCCTCCCCCTGCACGAACAGCCGGTAGGGCGCTGCATCCGCCCAGCGCGCGCGCAGGAGCGCGGCGCCCTGCGACAGCGCGCGGTGACTGGTGAACAACACGAATGCGCCACCGCCCGCGGCCTCGATCAGCGGCACGGCGGTGTCGATCACCGCCGCGACGTAGCTTGCTGCGGCCGGCTCGGGCAATCCCGCAGGCAGGTACAACACGCTCTGCCGCTCGTGATCGAAGGGGCTGTCGATCCTGAGCGTCGCGGCCTCCGCCAGCCCCAGTCTGCCGGTAAAGTGTCCGAACTCCTCGCCGAGGCAGAGCGTGGCGGAAGTAAAGATCCAGGCGCCGCGGCGCCCCTGCACCAGCGCCCGGAACCGGTTCGAGATGTCGAACGGCATGAGGCTGAGCGTAAAGCCACGGGCCGTGACCTCGAGCGTGCGCGCGCCTTCGAGCTCATCGACCGCGGCAATCCGCGCCAGGCTCGCCGCGAGGTCCGCGGCACGCGCGCCGAGTTGCGCGAGCGCGCTCTGTGCGTCGGCGCTGGCGAGAGCTGCCGGCACGTCTTCCAGCGACTGCATGAGCCCCTGCACCGCCGCGCTCAATGCGAAGTCCCCCGGGGTCCACGCGAACCGCCCGGAGGCGCGCGTGCTCGCGGCGCGCACCTGGCTCAGGGCATCTTCCGCCGCGCGTACCGCCGCGGTCGCCTCCCGCGCCCCCTGGCCGGGGGAGGCACCGGCGGCGCGCGCCGTCAGCTCGAGCCGCAGATCCTTCAGGAGTAACTCCACCTGGCGGCTGCTCACGTGGGCGCCGAAGAACTGCGTGGCGAGATCCGGGATCTGATGAGCCTCGTCGAGAATGACCGCGTCGGCGGATCCGAGCAGGTCGCCGAACCCGTCCTCCTTCAGCGCGAGATCCGCCAGCAGCAGGTGGTGGTTCACGATGACGATGTCCGCTTCCAGGGCCTCGCGCCGCGCCAGCACCACGTGACAGCGGGAGATTTCCGGACAGCGCACGCCCAGGCAGCTCTCGCGGGTGGCGGTGATCTGCGGCCACACCGGATGGGAGTCCGACAGGCCACGTACTTCGGCCAGATCACCGCGCTGCGTGGTGCGCGCCCAGCGCCGGATGCGCGCCAGCATGGCATTCGAGGCGTGCGGGCGCGCCGCAGCCGCATCCTCCAGCCTCAGTTGCTCGCCGCCCTCGTCCGCGCGCGCGAGGCGGTAGCGGCACAGGTAATTGGCGCGACCCTTGAGAAGGGCTACGCGCGCCGGCCGGCCGAGCGCCGCGGCCACGAGCGGCAGGTCCTTGGAGAACAGCTGGTCCTGCAGCGTGCGCGTCCCGGTCGAGATCAGCACGCGCGCGCCGCACAGCAGCGCCGGCACCAGGTAAGCGAAGGTTTTGCCGGTGCCGGTGCCCGCTTCCACCACCAGGGATTCGCGTGCGGCGAGCGCGCCGGCCACGCGCTCCGCCATCAGCAGCTGTTCGCGCCGCACCCTGAAATCCGGCAGCGCCTGCTCGAGGGGCCCGCCGTGACCGAAAATGTCCTCAAGATCCAACATGTCGGGAAGCGCCTGCGCTAAGTGGCGACGATCCTGGCGCGCGTTCAAGGGCCGTGTCGAGACGCATATCTTGCTGAATTTCCTGCAAACTGGTGCGCGGCGCGCCGATGGACGAGAATGGCGTCCGCATCGGTACTGTATCAGGGGCAGGGATCAGCCCGGGATATACTTAGTGGAACGGATGGCTACTGCCGCACATGCACTGACCCCGCTTGCGCAGTTGAGCCGCGCGGTGGCCGATTGGGTGAACTCGGTGCGCGAGCTGACGCAGCCGCGCGCGATTCATTGGTGCGAGGGCACTGACGCGGAAGCCCGGGAGCTGACCGCGCAGCTGCTGCGCGGCGGGGAGCTCAAGGCGCTCAACCCCGAATACTTTCCCGGCTGTCATCTGTATCGCTCGGCCCCGAGCGACGTGGCGCGCGTGGAGCATCTCACTTACATCTGCACGCGCTCGCAGGAAGATGCCGGCCCGAACAACCACTGGATGGACCCGCAGCAGGCCCACGCGAAGATGCGCGAGCTGTTTCGGGGCTGCATGCGCGGGCGCACTCTGTATGTGATTCCGTACTGCATGGGGCCGATCGACTCGCCACTGGCGCGCTGCGGCGTGGAGATCACCGACAGTGCTTACGTCGTACTCAACATGCTGATCATGACGCGCGCCGGTCGCGCCGCGCTCGAGCGTATCGCGCACGAGGGGGGGTTCGTGCGCGGGCTGCACTCCGTCGGCGAGCTCGATCCCGAGCGCCGCTTCATCATGCACTTTCCCGAGGAACTCGCGATCGAAAGCTTCGGCTCCGGTTACGGCGGCAACGCGCTGCTCGGCAAGAAGTGCCACGCGCTGCGCATCGCCAGCTGGCAGGCGCGCACCGAGGGCTGGCTCGCCGAGCACATGCTGATCGTGGGCCTGCAGAACCCGCGCGGCGAGATGCACTATCTCGCCTGCGCCTTTCCATCGGCCTGCGGCAAGACCAATCTCGCCATGCTGATTCCGCCGGATTCGCTGCCGGGCTGGCGCGCGTTCACGGTCGGTGATGACATCGCGTGGCTGCATCCGGGCGAGGACGGGCGGCTGTGGGCCATCAACCCGGAAGCGGGTTACTTCGGCGTGGTTCCGGGCACCAACCCCGAGACCAACCGCAACGCCTACGAGATGATCCGCCGCGACACCTTGTTCACCAACGTCGCGCTCACCGCCGACAACCAGCCCTGGTGGGAGGGCCTGGCCACCGGCAAACCGGTGCTCGACTGGCAGGGACGGCCGTACGATCCGGCGCGCGGCCCGGCGGCGCATCCGAATTCCCGTTTCACCGTGTCCGCCCGGCGCAACCCGGGCTACTCGCCCCACGCGGAAGACGCCCGCGGCGTGCCGATCAGCGCGCTCGTGTTCGGCGGCCGGCGCCGCGAGGTCGCGCCGCTCGTGTACGAAGCGCGCGACTGGAAGCACGGCGTACTGGTCGGCGCATCGCTCGCCTCGGAAACCACCGCCGCAGCCGTCGGTCAGGTGGGTGTCACGAGGCGCGACCCGATGGCCATGCAGCCGTTTTGCGGGTACAACTTCGGGGATTACTGGCAGCACTGGCTCAACGTCGGCGCGAAGCTCGCGCGAGCCCCGCGCATCTACCACGTCAACTGGTTCCGGCGCGACGCGCACGGCAAGTTCCTGTGGCCGGGCTACGGCGAGAACCTGCGGGTGCTCGCCTGGATGCTGGATCGCTGCGCCGGCAAGGCGGGCGCGACCGAATCGGCCATCGGCTGGCTGCCGCGGCCCGCGGATCTCGACACGCGGGGGCTGAACGTGGGCGCAGATGCACTCGCCGCCCTGCTCACGGTCGATGCGGGGCTGTGGCGCAAGGAAGTCACCGAGCTGCGCGAGTATCTGGGCAGGTTCGGCAGCCGCTTGCCGGCGGCGCTGCTCGCGGAGCTCGAGTCGACCGAACAGCGGCTCGCCTGAAGTCGGTAGGTAGCGCCCGCGGCCCTTCAGAGGTCTTCGCAGGTGAAGTCGATGGTCTGCGTCGCGCCCTGCTCGGGCACGCGCCCAAGCCCGATCATGCCCTGGCCCTTGATCTGCAGGCTGTCGCGGCGCACAAAAGACTCCTCGCCGTCAGCGCTCTGCACGAATGTGCCGTTGGTGCTCTGATCGATCAATACGAACTTGTTGCGGCTGATCTCGATGCGCGCGTGCAGGCGCGAGATCAGGTTGCCCTTCACCACCACGTCGTTGTCCTCGGCCCGGCCGATGGTGATGCTCGAATGCCGCTCATCGACCAGCAGCTCGCGATCCTGACACCGCAACCGCAGCCGCATGTGCTGCGCCGGCCGTGCGTCGGTCATAATCCCCGGCACCATGCTGGTCACGTCCTCGGTCTGCCACAGCACCTCGTAAAGAGCGACTTCACTTCCCTGACCCTTGAGCGTCGCGACGTCGATCTGGCGGCAGGACGCGCGCCACTCCGGTGACAGCTTGTCCACCGTCGCCGCAGTGGTCACGATCTGTCCGGCCTTGGCCTGGCTGGTCATGCGGTTGGCGGTGTGCACGGCGGCGCCGAACACGTCGCGATTCTCAAGCATCACCGGACCGTAGTGACAGCCGATGCGGATGGCGACCGGCTGTCCGTCGACCTTCAGTTGTGCGTGCGTGGAGATCTGCTGCTGCATCTGCGCCGCGGCGTTCAACGCGGCGTCGGCGCTCGGAAAGGTGGCCATGACCTCATCGCCCATGGTCTTGATGACCGTGCCCTGGCGCTGCTCGGTGGCACTGCGCATCACGTCGATGCAGATCGCCACCATGTCGCGCGCGCGCAAGTCGCCCATGGTGTCGTAAAGCCGGGTCGATCCGACGACGTCGGCAAACAGGATGGCCAGTTCGATATCCTTGCCCATGAGTGCGGTTCGATTATACGCGAGCGCTTTCGCGCCGCTAGCAAGCGTCCTGGGCCCGCGCGCCGGCGGGAATCGCCCGTCGCAGCAGCTCCGGGCCCGCTCCGGCGGCCCGCGCACCCTCGCTCAACGTGCGCCGGTAGTCGCGCGACCCGGGCTCGCCGCTGTACAGGCCGAGCATGTGGCGCGTGATCGCGGCGAGGCGCCCGCCGGCGGCAAGCTCGCCCTCGGCGTAACGCTGCATGCGAACGGTGAGCGCCTCGCGCGTGGGTGCGGCGCCGCCGCCGGGATGCAGTGTCCGCTGCAACTCGGCGAGCAGGTACGGCCGGTGGTAGGCCTCGCGCCCGAGCATGACGCCGTCGCACCAGCTGAGCGCCTCGAGCACCGCGCGCGGCTCGCGCAAACCCCCGTTGACCACGATCGGCAATGACGGCAATGCTGCCTTCAGGCGCCGCACAATGTCGTAGCGCAGCGGCGGGATCTCGCGGTTGTCCTTCGGTGACAAGCCGCCCAACACCGCCTTGCGGGCATGCACGATCGCGACCTCGCAGCCGCCGTCGCGCACACTGCGCACGAAGTGACACAAGGCCTCGAAATCGCGCTCGCCGAAGTGCGCCACGGTGCCGTGCAGTTCCCGGTCCGCGGCGTTCAGCACGCCGATGCGCATCTTGACCGTGACCGGCACGCGCACGGCCGCGCGCATTGCGGCCACGCACTCGGCGACCCGCGCGGGCTCCAGCATCAGGCAGGCGCCGAAAGCGCCGCTGGCGACGCGGTCGCTCGGACAGCCGCAGTTGAGGTTGATCTCGTCGTAGCCTGCCTGCTCGCCGGCGCGGGCCGCCGCCGCGAGCTCGCGCGGCTCGCTTCCGCCCAACTGCAGCGCGACCGGGTGCTCTTCAGGATGGAACGCCAACAGCCGCGCGCCGTCACCGCGCACAATCGCCGCCGCGGTGATCATCTCGGTGTACAGCAGCACGTCGGGCGAGAAGCCGCGCAGGAAGTAGCGGCAATGGCGGTCGGTCCAATCCATCATGGGAGCGACTGAGATGCGCCGGTCGATCTTTTCCGCGGTTTTGTTGTGCGAAACGCCTATTTTTGTAGGGATTTCTGCGTCGGGCGTTTCTGCGGGATTTGGGGGCATTAGTGGGTGTTCTTGAGTTGCGGAGGTGCCGTATAGGTGTCAAGAATAGCTTGACTCCTCCCGGAACTCAGCATGGCCACGATACGCGCACGCAAACAAGCGGATGGATCCACACGCTATACCGCGATCGTGCGGATTCGAAGAGGTAAGGTGATCGTCTACCAGGAATACAAGACGTTCGCGCTGCGCACCGCAGCTTCGAGCTGGGCGAGACACCGCGAGGTCGCACTTGAACAGCCAGGGGCGCTCACGCGCGTCCAACAAGGTACACCGACGCTCGCCGAGCTCATCCGTTGGTACATCGAGACTTTCGAGACGATCTCGAAATGGCAGCGCAGCAAACAGGCTCACCTGGAGTTCCTGGAGCGCCACGCGCTCGGCAAGTCCAATGCACTCACCCTGACCTCGGCCGAATTGATTGATCACGTGCGCTCGAGGCGCGCCCAGGGCGCAGGCCCGGCGACTGTGGCGAACGACCTCATCTGGACCGGGGTCGTGCTGCGGGCCGCCAAGAGCGTTAAAGGGCTTCCCGTGCGACCTGAGGTCGTCCAGGAGGCACGCGAGGCGTGCGGGCAGCTGCGCCTGACCGGGAAGGCGCGCAAGCGCGCTCGGCGGCCGGCGCCGGCGGAACTTCAGCGGCTGCGCGATTACTTCGCGCGCCGGGACAAACGCGCCCGGATCCCGATGCGGAGCGTCATGGAGTTCGCTTTGAATTCGGCCCGTCGGGAA
>CATPBQ010000326.1 GCA_955652795.1 uncultured Steroidobacteraceae bacterium
CTGGTGACCTGTTTGTACGCCCCGCCGCCGACCGCGGGAGTGATGTCGTCCAGCGTTGGATTTGTCCCAGCGTTGAGCGAAGCGGCGTAGCTACTTGCGATCGCGGCCAACGTGATCAATAACATTCGAAGCATGCTACCCCCCACCTGGCGCGACTTGTCCTCAGCCATATCGGTTCCCGCAGCATGGCGATCGGCCCCGGCTTGACTTAGCCGGGATGAGCCGACGTCCTGTGGCGTGCGGGATCGATGACGCGCACGGCCTGTCCCGCCGCCAGGCGCTCGGCGCCGCGCACCACCAGCCGGTCGCCGGGCGCGAGTGCTCCGCGGACCTCCACCGCGTCCTCAATGCCCACGCCCGGTATCACATCGAGCTCCTCCACGGTATCGGAGCGGGTGACACGCAGTACATACGAATGATTCTGCCGAATCACCAGCGCGTCGCGCGGCACCGTGACGGCGGTACGCTCGGCGCTGGAGGGCAGGCTCACTTCGACCGGAGTGCCCACCAGCCATTGCGGATTCGCAAACGTGACGCGCACTTCGAACTGGCGGGAGCGATCGTCACCGACCGGAACGAGCGTTCTCACCGTCCCGGTCTTCTCGACACCGTGCTCGCGCACCGTGACTGCCTGTCCGGGGTGGACATTGGCGGCGAGGTCGAGCGCCGCGGTCGCGCGCGCCTCGGTATCAGCAGTGTTGACGAGCCGCACCGTCGCGGCACCGATCTGCACGTACTCGCCTCTTTGGATGAAGCGCTCGGTCACGACGCCGGGGAACGGCGCGCGAATCACCGACTGACCGATCTCGTACTGCGCCTGCCGCAGTTGCGCGTCCGCTCGGGCGACGTCATCGGTCGACACCTCACGTTGCGCGCGCGCGTCCTCGAGCTGACTGGCGCTGAGGGCCTGGGTCGCCGCGAGTCGATTGAAGCGCTCCAGCTGCGAGCTGGCCACCTCGTGTTGGGCACGCGCGCGCTCGACCTGCGCGCGCAGCTCCTCGGCTCGCAACCGCGGAACCGTGTCATCGAGCCTGGCAATCGGATCTCCCTGTCTGACACGTGTACCGACTTCGGCAATCCATATCACCCGACCGCCGATGACGCTCGCAATGCGCGCATCGGCGCGGCTCACGATCGAGCCTGGTATCCAGCTGCGGACAGTCACGGGACGCACGCTGACCGTCCCGACCTCGACCACCACGCGTTCCGGGGATCCCTGCGGGGCGCCCGCGGCCCTCACCGCCATCACCGCGGATCCGGCCGCGATGGCCAGGAGCGCAACCCCTGGCAGGCGGCTTAGGCGCATGGCCATGGATCTTGTGGGGCTCGAGGCTCTCGTCGTACTCATGGTGGCACCAAAGATGCGGCAGCCGGCTGGGTAGCGGTTTCCGCGCGATCCCGGGCGCGCAGCAGCCGCATCAGCGCCGGTATCAGCACCAGACTGAACACCAGACTGATGACGACGCCGCCGATGTTGACGGCAGCCAGGCCCCGATAGATGACGCTGCCCGGCCCCGGATTGACCGCCATCGGCAACGCTCCCAATGCCCCCGTGAGCGTGCTCGCGAGAATCGCCCGCAGGCGCTGTTGCAGTCCGGCACGAATCCCCTGCTCGAGTGTTGCGCCTTCCATCTCCATGCTGCGCACCGCGGCCACCAGCAGTATTGCGTGGTTGATGATGACGCCGATCATCATCACGAAACCGATCATGGAGAGCAGATCGAGCGCCTGGAATTTCACCAGATCCAGCAAGCGCAGTCCGACCACACCCCCGACGAGTGCCAGCGGCACCGTCAGCATCACGATGACGCTGTCGCGCACGGACCGGAACAGCACGGTCATCAATAGCAACAGTACGATGAGCGCCAGGGCAAACACCCGACTCATCGCGGCGAGTGTCTGACTCAGGCTGTCAGCGCTGCCGGCGAGGCGCATCGAGCCATCGGGCGGCATGTCGGCGCGCAGCTTCGGCAGGATTTGCGTGTCGATGATGCTCAGCACCTTCTCCAGCGACAGGGACCCGGGGGGATCCACGGTGAGGGTCACCGTGCGCCGGTGATTGAGACGGCGTATCGCCGGCGGCCCGAGCTCGGTGGACAACTGCACCAGATCCCCCAGCCGCACGACCAGCCCGGCGGGCGTCATCAGCGGCGCGTTCGACAGGTCCTCGGGCGTCGTGCCTTCGCTCGAGCGCAGGATGATGGGCAGGCGTGACTTGCCGTCGAAGTATTCGCCCAGCCACGCTCCTTCGCCGACGGCGCGCACGACCGTACCCACTGTGGCGCGGTCCCAGCCTACTTCAGCGATCCGGCGATCGTCCGGCGTGGCGCGCAACTCGAGGGCGACGTCCTCGGGGTTCGGGAAGCTCTGCACGGCGGCGCCGCGGAATACCTTTTCGAGCAGCGTCCGGCCCTCGAGAGCCACCCGGTTGAGCGCCGCGGTGTCCTCGCTCTGCAGGTGAATTCCCACCGAGCGGGCCGAGCCGCCGATGCCGCCGAACAGATCTCCCTCGACCGTGAAGACCCGCGTGTCCGGCAAACCCACGAC
>CATPBQ010000327.1 GCA_955652795.1 uncultured Steroidobacteraceae bacterium
AATCGGCCGCGGCAGGAGATACGGGTGAAAGCGTATCGGATTCTCGAGGAACCGGTGGGTCAGGGCCGCGGCGAGCAGCGCTGCGAGCGCGATGAGAATCTTTCCCGGCACCTGCAGGTCCGGCAGCAGCACCATGCCCAGCACGAGAAAGGGCCAGTGCCACAGATACCAGGAGTAGGAGAGGCGTCCGACGAGCTGAAAGGGCCGCGAACCCAGCAGCACACCCACGCCTCGGCGCGGCAACTCGCGGCCGGCAATTAGCGCCGCGCAGGTCCCGATGACCGGCACGAGCGCAACCCACCCCGGGAATCCCACCTCGTCCGTCACCAGAAACACGGACCCCAGGATCAACAGCAGGCCACTCCATCCGATGGCGAGCCACGCGTCTGCCGGAAGTGCCCGTGCGCCGCGCGCAATCAGACTGGCGAGCCCTCCCAATCCGAATTCCCACGCGCGGGTGTGCAGTCCGTAGAACGCGAACAGGCTGCCGTGCGCGGTCAGGTAGATGCACCCGGCGAGCGAGGCGGCGCTCGCGGCCAGCAGCAGGGCGGCCAGCGCCCCGCGCGATGACCTGAACCGCCACACGGACATGAGCAGAAAGGGCCAGAACAGGTAGAACTGCTCCTCGACCGCGAGTGACCACATGTGCAACATCGGGTTCGTTCGCGCATCGCCGGCGAAATAGTCCGCCGCATCGAGGCCGAAGAACACATTCGCCAGATACACCGCCGTCGCGCGCGCGGCGCGCGCGGCGAGCGCCAGCTCCTGGGGGGCCAGGATGATCGCCGCGACCAGCAGTGTGGCCATTACCATCACCGCCATCGCCGGCAGCAGGCGGCGCACGCGGCGCGCGTAGAAGCGGGCGAGATTGATGGTCCCGGTGGTGCGCACCTCCGTGACCAGCAGTCCGGTGATCAGATAGCCGGACAGTACGAAAAACACGTCAACGCCGACGAATCCTCCGGGCAGGATGGAGATTCCACAATGGAAGGCAACGACGACCGCTACCGCGAGTGCGCGCAGCCCTTCGATGTCCGGCCGGAAGTTGGCGGATTCACGACCACTCATGGGTCTTTCGCCACGGGCGGATCGGCGGCGTCGGGGTTGATCACCCCGAAGAGCGCCGGCACGCGCGCGTAGAACAGGCGGATCTTTTCCTCGTGCAGCAGCGCCAGGAGCTTGCTCGCCTCCTCGTCGGTCACGATGAACTCCACTTCCACCGTGAGCGTGCCGGCGAGCTCGAAGAAGTGACTCTCGTGCAGCACATGGTGACGGCCGAAGCCGGCCATGGCGCGAAAGGCGGAGCCGCCGCGGATGCCGAGGCCATTGGCCTTCTCGAGCAGCCACTCCCACACCAGGCGCCGCTGATGGCGCTGTCCCTCGTGAACGTAGAATCTCAGGAATGAGCCTTGCATAGGACGACCGTGCCGATGCCGGCAAATGTCATGAGGACCGATCCCACCAGATGCGCCGCCGCCGCGCCCAGCGCCCACAGGGCGCGCCCCTGTTGCATGAGGGTCACGACCTCGGCGGAGAAGGTGGAGAAGGTGGTGAGCCCGCCGCAGAACCCGGTGATCACGAACAGCCGCCACTCGGGCGCCACCGCCGAGTAGGTCGCGAACAAGGCCACCGCGACCCCGACGACGTAGCCGCCGATGAGGTTGGCGGCGAGCGTACCCGGCGGGATCGAGGGGAAGTGCGCATTCAGCGTCAGGCCGAGCCACCAGCGCAGGAGCGCCCCCAGGCTCGCCCCAAGGCTGATGGCGGCGATCAACTTCCACATAGGCTGCTGCTTGTACCCTATCGCGCGAGCGGCGCGCAACGGTTCGAGTATGCTCACGGCCCTGGACGTGATGCGTAATTCCCTGATACCCCTGCTTGGCGCCGCGGCGCTCGCCGCGGTGCTGACCGGCTGCTCGCAGCAGTCCCGGCAACACGCAGCGGATGAGCGCCTGAGCGCCATCTACAGCAGCGAGTGGAAGTGGCGCACCGACCAGCTGCCCGACAATGAGGACAGCACCCGGCCCATTGCCGATCACCTGCCGAAGGTGGACGCGCTGACGCAGGACATGCGCCGCAAATACTGGGAGGACGTGCTGCGCCGGGTCGAGGCCATTGCGCGCTCGAGCCTGTCGGCGAAAGAGCAGCTCAACTACGACATCTACCGCGCACAGATCGAGGTGCTGATTGCCAACCAGCGTTTCCGGGACTTCGAGATGCCGGCGAACTCCGACACGACCTTCTGGACGAATATCGGCTACACCGCGCGCCGCCCGTTCCGCACCCTGGGGGAGTACGAGCACTGGATCGCGCAGATGCACGACATCCCGCGCTACTTCCACGAGCAGATGCAGCAGATGCGCGCCGGCATGAAGCGCGGCTTCACTCCGCCGCGCGTCACCATGGCCGGACGCGACACCTCCATTACCGCGGTGACGGACGCGACGCCCGAGGCCAGCCTCTTCTACACCCCCTTCAAGGACATGCCGGGCGTAGCAGCCGCGAAGCAGGCGAGTCTGCGCGCGGATGCCCTCAAGACCATCGGCGAGGTGGTGCAGCCGGCGTACGGGGAGCTGCTGAAGTTCATGCGCACCGAGTACGTCCCGGGCATGCGCACCACACTGGCAGCCGCCGACCTGCCCGACGGCAGGGACTACTATCGCGCGAAGATCCGCGAGTTC
>CATPBQ010000328.1 GCA_955652795.1 uncultured Steroidobacteraceae bacterium
AGCTGATGGCGGCGTTGGTGTCCAACGGCTCGGCCGCCTAGGCCCCCCGGCGCGAGGCCTTGCGCCGTGCCTTACTAGTAGAGCAGGCGCATTAGTAAAGCGAACGCTTGCGTGTTCCCTTTTGGAGCTCAAGCCTCCCGCCCGCTTTTAGCCCACCCGTACCGGCACGAACAGCCGTGTTTCGCCGCGCTGGATCAGCAGTGCGATGTGCCCCTTGGATTTCTCCACCGCGCTGCGCAACTCGTCGGCGTTGTTCAGCGGGGAACCGTTGGCAGCCAGCACGACGTCGCCCGGCTGAATGCCGGCCTCGGCCGCAGGACCGCTGACGTGCTCGACCACCAGCCCGCCCTTCATGTTGGCCCCACGCTGCTCGTCCGCGGTGAGCGGACGCACCGCAAGTCCCAGCCTGCCGCCTTCCTGGTGCGCACCGGCGTTCGCGGCGGTGCGCTGCTCCTCCATCGCACCGAGTTTGACCGCGACCTCACGCGTGGCGTGATTGCGCCAGATTTCCAGATTCACGCTCGTGCCCGGCGCGACGGCCGCGATCTGCACCGGCAGCTCGGAGGAGTCCTTGAGCGGCTGGCCGTTGAGCTTGAGGATCACGTCGCCGGATTCGATTCCGGCGCGTTCCGCCGGTCCGCCCTTCTCCACGCTCGACACCAGCGCCCCTTGCGGCTGCGGCAGGCCGAACGAATCCGCCAGCCCCTGGGTGACGGACTGGATCACCACACCGAGCCTGCCGCGCGTGACATGGCCGGTGGTCTGCAGCTGCTGGCCCACCTGCATGGCGACATCGATCGGGATGGAGAACGACACCCCCATGTAGCCGCCGCTGCGGCTGTAGATCTGCGAGTTGATGCCGACGACCTCGCCGCGCATGTTGAACAGCGGGCCGCCGGAGTTACCCGGGTTGATCGGCACATCGGTCTGGATGAACGGCACGTAGCCGGACTCGAGCGTGCGGCCCTTGGCGCTCACGATGCCCGCGGTGGCGCTGTTCTCGAAGCCGAACGGCGCGCCGATCGCGAGCACCCATTCGCCGACCTTCAGTGTGCGCGAGTCGCCGAGCTTCACCGTCGGCAGATCCTTGGCACCGATCCTGATGATCGCGATATCCGATTTCGGATCGACGCCGACGACCTTGGCGGTGTATTCGCGCCGGTCGGTGAGGCGCACGGTCACTTCGCTCGCGCCGTTGACGACGTGCGCGTTGGTCATGATCACGCCATCCGGGCTGATGATGAATCCCGAGCCTTCACCCCGCATCGGTTGCGGCTGTGGCATCCGGAACGGCTGGCCGTGGAAGAACGGCGCAAACGGACTGTTGGGACCGAAGGGATTGTTGTCGTTGGGGCTGTCGTTGCCGTCGGAGTTGTCATCCCCCTGCGAGTTCAGGGATGCCGACACCTTGCTGACCACACTGATGTTGACCACGGCGGGACCGTACCTCTGCACCATGGTGCTGAAATCCGGCAGCATGGCCGGGCTGGCGGCGGCGGGCGCCGGCGTCGCTGCGCCGGGGCTCGCGGCAGCGGCCGTCGTGGTCGCGGCGCTCGTGGCCACGTACAACGCACCGACCGGCACCGCAATGGTGGCCGCGCCGAGGACTGCGGCAATGAGCGGCTTCTTGATGAGACTCAGCAGGTTCATGGCAATACTCCGTATGGGAAGGTCCCGTGGGCCTTGGCGCGTAACATAGGAGAGGCGCCTTACGGGAGCCTTAAGGGCACCGCCAGCTGCAGGGTCTGGAAGGCGGTGTCGCGCGCCGCCTCAGTGTGCGGTGAGCCAGGTATAGGGTCGTGACTCGGTACTGAGCGAGGGCGCGAGCCCGCTGAAGTACTGCGCGATCACCGCGATGTCCTGGTCCTTGAGGCCCGCCGCGAAGCCCTTCATGACCGGGTTCTTGCGTCCGCCCTTGCGGTACTCATCGAGTGCGCGCACCAGGTAGTCCTCGTGCTGACCCGCGAGCGAGGGGTACATGGGCGCAATGGCGACGCCGTCCTGGCCATGGCACGAGACGCACAGCGTCGCCGCCTGCGGCACGGTGCCCGCAGCCTTGCCCGTGGGCACGAGCGGCTTGCCGGCGAAGTAAGCGGCGATATCGGCAATGTCCTGGTCGGACAGCGTCGTGGCCTGCGCATGCATGGTCACGTGCGCGCGGTCACCGTCACGATAGCCGTGCAGCGCCGCCGCCAGATAATCGGGGTTCTGTCCCTCGAGCTTCGGCACGCTGTACATCGGATAGGCGTTCTTGTAGCCCTCGATCCCGTGGCAGCCGAGGCAGGTGTAGGAGATGGCCTTGCCGTGCCTCGCGTCGCCGTGCGCGGCCGGCTCCTGCGCCCACGCCGTGCCCGCCAACGTCCACACTGCGATCGCGGCAATCGAGAGTCCCGCGTGCACTGCAGAAACTCGCCCGCGCCCCTGCATCTGTCTCTCCGCCAGATAAAAAACGGCCCCGAATCTTACGGACTAGCCCGGCCAAATGCCACACAATCCCCGTGTCATGATCGCTCTCATCCAGCGTGTCAGCCAGGCCGAGGTTCGTATCAGCGGCGAGGCTGTCGGCGCCATCGGCCGCGGCGTGCTGGCACTGATCGGGGTGCGGCGCGCGGACACAGACGCCGCGGCGCAGCGCCTGCTCGAGCGCGTGCTGTCCTACCGCATCTTCCCCGACCTCGAGGGCCGGATGAATCTGCCGGTGCGCGAGGTCGGCGGAGGCCTGTTGCTGGTGCCGCAATTCACCCTGGCCGCCGACACCCACAAGGGCACCCGCGCCGGGTTCAGCGCAGCTGCCGCGCCCGAGGAGGCGCGGCGCCTGTTCGCCTACCTCGTAGATCGCGCACACAGCGCCTATGCCCCTGTTTCGGCTGGCGTATTTGGCGCCGACATGCAGGTGGCGCTGGTCAATGACGGCCCGGTGACGTTCTGGCTCGAGACCGCTTAGGGCGAGGACGTGACATGCGTAGCGGAATCGAGCGAACTTCTGGGGTTCCAGGGGCTCATTTGACCTATCATCGAATGGTTTTCTCTGCGCGGGCGGAGAGTTACGTGGAGTCGTGAGCCATGGGTGGTTTAGGAATGCGCGAGCTCGTGGTGATACTGCTCGTCGTGCTCGTCGTGTTCGGCGCGAAGAAGCTGCGCAGTGTGGGATCGGATCTCGGTGCCGCGGTGCGCGGATTCAAGAAAGCGATGAGCGAGGGCGAGGAGGAACAGAGCACCCCGCCGAAGCAGATCCGTTCCGAGGGCACGGACGCGGAGTTCCCGGAAGTCGCGAAGAAGAGCGACGCGAAGAACGAACGGAGCGCCTGATCTGTTCGAGGGCCGGTTCTCGGAAGTTCTGATCATCTTCGTCCTGGCGCTGATCGTGCTGGGACCGGAGAAGCTGCCCCGTGTCGTCTCCGAGATTGGCCGCTGGGTTGGGCGCGCGCGCGCCATGGCCCGGCAGTTCCGCGAGCAGCTCGAAGAGGAGGTGCAGCTCGAGCAGGCCCGCAAAGCGCAGGGAGCGAGCACCCCGGCACAACCGGCCGCTGTGCCACCGCTAACCGCGGCGGCGACCGAAGCTCCGATCGCACCCCCCGACACGTTCTCGCACGCCCACCCCACCGACGCCACCGGCGCTGACCCAGCGACACTGCGGGCCGGCCCGACGCCGAGCACCGATGAGCGCGGAACCTGAAAAGCTCGCCGAAGGCACGCTGATCTCGCACCTGCTGGAGCTGCGGGACCGGCTGCTGCGCGCCCTGGTAGCCGTCGGGATCGCGTTCGGGCCGTGCGTCTATTATTCCAATGACCTGTTCACGTTCGTCGCGCAGCCACTGCTCGCCAAGCTGCCGCGGGGAAGCAACCTCATCGCCACCGGGGTGATGTCACCGTTCACGACACCCTTCAAGCTGTCGTTCTTCGCCGCATTGCTCATCGCGATGCCGTACGTCATTTACCAGCTGTGGTCGTTCGTCGCTCCGGGCCTGTACCGCAACGAGCGCCGCTTTGCGGTGCCACTGCTCGTGTCCTCGATCGTGCTGTTCTACGTCGGCATCGCCTTCGCCTATTACTTCGTGTTCCCGGTGATGTTTCAGTTCTTCACCAGCACCACGCCCAAGGGCGTGGCGATGATGACCGACATCAACAATTACCTGGACTTCGTGCTCACGATGTTCTTCTGCTTCGGACTCGCGTTCGAAGTGCCGGTTGCGGTGGTGCTGCTGGTCGTGATGGGCATTGTGCCGATCGAGAAACTCAAGCAGCACCGCGGCTACGTGCTCATCGGCATTTTCATCCTCGCAGCGCTCCTCACGCCTCCCGACGCCATCTCGCAATGCTCGCTCGCCATACCGATGTACCTCCTCTATGAAGGGGGGATTGTGATGGCGCGCCTGCTGTCGCGCCCCAAAAGCGCGCAGAAAGCTAACGCGGACTGAAGCGCGCTCGCCTCAGGCGATGGAGCGCACGGCGCGCACCGCCGCCTCGACCTCATTTGCGCCCGGCCCGGCCACTGGTTCAGACTCGCGCGGCCGCGGATCCACGCCGCTGCGCAACTCCAGGCCACGACTATGAATCAGGTCGCCGACGCCACCCTCGCCGCGGCTGCCGCGCCAGGCAAGACGATCTTCGGCCAGCCGCGCGGCCTTGCCACCTTGTTCCTCACCGAGATGTGGGAACGGTTCACCTACTACGGCATGCGCGCGGTGCTGATCCTGTTCATGGTGGCGGCGGTCTCCCAGGGTGGACTCGGACTCGATGACAAGACCTCCAGCTCCATTTACGGGCTGTACATCGGCGGCACCTATCTGCTGGGGCTCTTCGGCGGCTGGATCGCCGACCGGCTGCTGGGCGCGCAGCGCGCCGTCCTGAGCGGGGGCCTGTTCATCATGGTCGGCAACGCCATGCTGGCGCTAGGCAACACGCCGGTGTTCTACCTTGGCCTGCTGGTGACGGTGATGGGCGTCGGCCTGCTGAAGCCGAACGCGAGTGCCATGGTGGCCGCGCTCTATCCCGAAGGAGGCTCACGCCGCGACGCCGGCTTTTCCTTTTTCTACATGGGCATCAACTTGGGCGCGTTCCTCGGCTCGCTGTTGGTGCCCCTGTTCGCCGCGTGGCTCGGATGGCGCTGGGGCTTCGCACTGCCGGCACTGGGCATGGCGATCGGGCTGGCGCAGTTCCTGTGGACGCGCCATTACCTGGGAGCGGCGGGCCTGGCGGCGGCGGACGAGCAGCGCGGCTCGTGGACGCCGGTGATCGTGTCGCTGGTGGCACTCGCCGTGGTCGCGGCGGCGGCCCTCACCGGCATGCTGAAGATCAACGCGGTGGCGCTGGCGGCATGGGCCTCGTGGGCCATGGGGGTGCTGGGCGTCGTGTACTTCCTGTACCTGCTGTTCTTCGCCGGGCTCAACCGCGTCGAGCGCAACCGCGCGCTGGTGATGGTGGCACTGGTCGCCGCGTCGGTGATGTTCTGGGCGGGCTACGAGCAGACCGGCGCTTCGTTCAACCTGTTCGCCGATCGCTATACCGACCGCCACATCTTCGGCTGGGACATGCCGGCGGGGGTGCTGCAGGCGGTCAACCCGTTCTTCATCATCGTATTCGCCCCGCTGTTTGCGGCGCTATGGATCGCCCTCGGCAAGCGCGGTCGTGATTTCAACGCGGCCGCAAAATTCGGCGCCGGCCTGATACTGCTCGGCCTCGGATTCATGGTCATGTACCTCGCTTCGCGACATGTGCTCGCCGGCGAGATCGTGTTGCCGACCTGGCTGGTGCTCACCTACCTGTTGCACACCTTCGCGGAGCTGTGCCTGTCGCCGGTGGGACTGTCGTACATGACCAAGCTCGCGCCGCCGCGCTTCGTGGGACAGGTCATGGGCATGTGGTTCCTGTCCATGGCGCTCGGCAGCAACCTCGCCGGCCAGCTGACCGGCCAGTACGACGCGAGCCACCTCGAATCGCTGCCGGCGCTGTTTCTGAAGATCTTCTGGTACGGCGTGATCGCCGGGCTCGTCATGCTGGCGTTGACGCCGCTGGTGAAACGAATGATGGCGGGTGTGAGGTGACGGGAGCGACCATGTCAAAGGCTCGTGCCTGCGCCGCGGGTGGCGCCCTGTGCCTGATGCTGCTCGCCGGCTGCGCGCCGCGCCAGGCGGGCACGCCCGCAGGCGCGCTCCCGGGGCAGGCCGCCGCCGAGGAGAGCGCGGAGCAGTTCGTCACGCGCGTCAACGGCGAGCTCACCGCTCTCGCCCAGGAGGCGCAGGCCGCCGGCTTTACGCTCGACACCTTCATCACCCCCGACACGCAGCTGCTGAACGCCAAGGCCAACGACCGCTACCTCGCCTACCTCAGCAAGGCGGTCGCGGAGGCGAAGCGCTACGACGGCGAGAAGCTTTCCCCGGCCACGACGCGCGCGCTCACGAGGCTGCGCCTGAATGTCGCCGCCCCGGCGCCCAACGATGCGCACAAGCGCGCGCGCCTCACGCAGCTCGAGGCGCAGCTCGAAGCCAAGTACGGCGAGGGCAAGTACTGTCCGCAGGGCCCATCGTCCTGCAAGAACCTCGAGCAGCTGTCGGAGATTCTCGCCGGCAGCCGCAACTACGACGAGCTCACCGAGGCCTGGAAGGGCTGGCACAGCGTCGGCGCCGGGATGCGCGAGGACTACATCCAGTTCGTTGCTCTCGCCAACGAAGGCGCACGCGAGCTGGGATTCAAGGATCTGGGCGTCATGTGGCGCGCGGGCTATGACATGTCGCCCGAGGAGTTCGACGCCGCATCCGAGCGGCTGTGGCAGCAGGTGAAGCCGCTGTACGACGGACTGCACTGTTACGCGCGTGCCCGGCTCGCCCGCCGTTACGGCGAGGACAGAGTGCCCGCCGGCAAGCCGATCCCGGCACAGCTGCTCGGCAACATGTGGGCGCAGCAGTGGAACAAGATCTACCCGGACATCCTCAAGCCCTATCCGGCCGCCAGCATCGAGAGCGCCGACCCGCGCCTCAAGGCGCAGAAGTGGGATGCGGTGCGCATGGCGCACTCCGCCGAGAGCTTCTATACGTCGCTGGGATTTCCGCAGCTGCCCAAGACCTTCTGGGAACGCTCGATGCTCTCGCGCCCGCGCGATCGCGAGGTGGTATGTCACGCCAGCGCCTGGGACATGGCTAGCCCCGGGGACGTGCGCGTCAAGGCGTGCCTCACGCCGACCGAGGAGGATCTGTACACCATCTACCACGAGCTCGGGCACGTCTACTACTACCTCAGCTACGCCAGCCAGCCCTACCTGTTCCGCGACGGCGCCAACGACGGCTTCCACGAGGCCATCGGCGACACGGTCAATCTCTCGGTGACGCCGGCATACCTGTCCAGGATCGGGCTCATCCATGCGGTCGCCCCGAGCCACGAGGCGCTCATCAACCAGCAGATGAAAATGGCGCTGGAAAAAATCGCCTTCCTGCCCTTCGGTCGGCTGATCGACCAGTGGCGCTGGCGGGTGTTCTCCGAGGAGATCACGCCCGCGAACTACAACAGCAGCTGGTGGGAGCTGCGGCGGCGCTACCAGGGCCTCGCGCCTCCGGTGCCGCGCACCGAGGCCGACTTCGATCCGGGCGCGAAGTACCACATACCCTCAAACACCCCGTACACGCGCTACTTCCTCTCGTTCATCCTGCAGTTCCAGTTCCACAAGGCGCTGTGCGCGGCCGCCGGCAACCAGGGGCCGCTGTACGAGTGCTCCAACTACGGCAGCGAGGAAGCCGGGCGGCACTTCGCCGACATGCTGAGTCTGGGTGCCTCGCAACCCTGGCAGGACGCGCTCGAGAAGCTCACCGGCACGCGCCGGATCGACGCGGCCGCGATCACCGAGTATTTTCAGCCGCTGATGCAGTGGCTGAGCGAGCGGAACCAGGGACAGCAGTGCGGGTGGTAGGACCGGCGCGCGGGTTACCCATCAACCGCGCGCGCGTTACTCCGTCACGCGCACGTCGGTCACGAAGTATTCGGTGTCACCGAAGCAGGAGCTTGGAATCCACTTGTGCTGCTCGTAGTGCAGCGCCATGCGCTTGCCGACGCTGGCGTTCACTTTGGCGGCGACCGCTGCCTGCGGCACGGTGAAGGCGAACTTCTCGGCGACGGTGCCCGGCATGGTCACCATCGCCATCTCTCCCTCCCAGGTCTTGCACAGCCATCCCTTGCGTGACAGCTTCTGCACATAACCTGCGCGCTCGCCGTCCGAGTACGCCCAGTGCAGCGTCACCCAGGTGAAGCCCGCGAGCCCGGCGATGATCACGACCACGAGAGCGACGAGTAGCTTGGCCATGGGTTGCAAGCATACCGCGCAGCCCCTGATGCGCGGCAAGCGCGCACTCGCAGTGCAGCGCGGCTAAGATGGCGGGCCTATGGATCCACAGCCACTGGCCGGCCGCACCGTCGCAGTGCCTGAGACACGTGAGCTCGAGGTCTTCGCCGCCATGCTCGAGCGGCGCGGCGCGAGCGTCGTGCGCTGCCCGCTGGTGGCCATCCACGACGCCCCGGATCCGGCACCGGTGCTGGCGTTCGCTCGCGGCTTCGCAGGCGGTTCCTGCGATGACCTGATCCTCAGCACCGGCGAGGGGCTGCGCCGCATCCTCGGCTGCATCGAACGGCACGAACCGGCACTCAAGGCCGGGTTCCTCGTGGCGCTCGCACGCGTACGCAAGATCACCCGCGGACCGAAGCCGGCCCGCGCGCTGCGCGAACTGGGGCTGAAACCGGACCTGCCTGCGCAGCCACCGACGACGGCAGGCATCATCGCCAGCCTCGCGGGACAGGATCTCAAGGGCCGGCGTGTGGGGGTGCAACTGTACGGCACGGAGCCGAACCGCCCGCTGGTGGAGTTTCTCGAGCGCGCCGGCGCGACCGTGCTGAGCGTCGCGCCCTATGTCTATGCCGACGGCGCCGACGACGCGGCGGTGCGCGGCCTGCTGGCGCGCCTCAACACCGGCGAGGTGGATGCGATCGCCTTCACCAGCACGCCGCAGGTCGAGCGGCTGTTCGCGGTCGCGCCCGCCGCCGCGGTGTGCGCGGCGCTCGCTCACACGCTGGTGGCCGCGGTCGGTCCGGTCGTGGCGGAGGCGCTTGAGCGGCACGGCATCAAGGCGCGCCTCATGCCGGAAGAGTCTTTTTTTCTGAAGCCGCTGACGACGGCGCTGGAGGAGGCGCTGCGCGCGCACGCCTGAGAGCGGAAGAACGATATGACCACGGAATCACGGCCGGAGCTGACGCTGCGTGGGTTGATCCTGGGTGTACTCATCACCCTGGTGTTCACCGCGGCCAATGTCTACTTCGGGCTCAAGGCCGGGCTGACCTTTGCTACGTCAATACCGGCCGCCGTGATTTCAATGGCAGTCCTGCGCGCCGTGCGCGATGCGACGATACAAGAGAACAACATTGTGCAGACGGTCGCATCGGCCGCCGGCACGCTCTCCTCCATCATCTTTGTGCTGCCCGGCATGGTCATGATCGGCTGGTGGACTGGCTTTCCGTACTGGGTCTCGTGTGCCATCTGTGTCTTCGGCGGGACGCTGGGCGTTATGTATTCGATTCCTTTACGCCGCGCGCTGGTCACGCAGTCGGATCTGCCCTATCCCGAAGGCGTCGCTTGCGCCGCAGTGCTCAAGGTGGGCAGCGGCGAGCACGGCGCGGGTGTTGAAGAGAGCCGCGCCGGCCTGAGCGCGCTCCTGTGGGGATCGGTGATCTCGGGCGCGTTCTCGTTGATGACGGCGACACGGATCTTCGCCGCCGACGTCGCACGTACCTTCCGGGTGGGCGAGCGTGGCGTCTCGGGCTACGACTTTCTCCTGTCGTTCGCCTTGTTTGGCGTCGGACATCTCATTGGATTGTGGTGCGGCGTGGCGATGCTGGTGGGCGCCCTGATCGCCTGGGTGTGGGGCGTGCCGCATTTCTCGGCGCTGTCGGCCACGGATGCGAACCTGGCCGCTGCTGCGCTGGACGGTTTGGCCCATGACACCTGGAGTCACAAGGTTCGCTTCGTCGGCGCGGGCACGATCGGCGTGGCCGCGGTGTGGACGCTGGCCAAGCTCGTTAAGCCGGTGGCCGCGGGCCTGCGCTCGGCGATGGTCGCGTCACGCGCGCGCGCGGCCGGCCAATCGGCACTGCTGCCGCGGACCGAACAGGACATCCCGATCGGCCTGGTCGGCGTCGCCTCATTGCTGTGCGTGCTGCCCGTGGGTGTATTGCTGGCGCAATTCGCGACGGGCAGCGGGCTAGGGCGTCACCTGGCCTTCCTGGTGATCACCGGCGTGCTCTACATCGCGATCATGAGCGCTCTCATGTCCGCCGTCTGCGGTTATATGGCCGGGTTGATCGGATCATCGAACAGCCCGTTATCCGGCATCGGCATCCTGGCCGTCATCGGCTTCGCGTTGATACTGGTGTTCGGCTTGCGCGCGGACACCTCTGCCGACACCGGGAAAGCCCTGGTCGCCTACGCACTGTTTGTGACTGCGGTGGTATTTGCGGCCGCCGCGATCGCCAACAACAACCTGCAGGACCTGAAGACCGGGCAGCTCGTCGACGCCACGCCGTGGAAGCAGCAGGTGGCGCTGGTGATCGGCGTGATCGCTGGCGCCGTGATCATCCCGCCCATTCTCGATCTGCTGAATCGGGCCTACGGCTTCGCCGGCGCACCGGGACCCCATCACGAGCATCCGCTGCCGGCACCCCAGGCCGGCCTGATATCGGCCCTGGCTCAGGGGGTCATCCAAAACAATGTGGACTGGAGTTTGATCCAGACAGGTGGCCTGATCGGAGTGGTGGTGATCGCCGCCGACGCACTGCTGCGCAAGTTGAAGCCTGGGGCGCATCTCTCGCCGCTGGCAGTGGGGCTCGGCATCTATCTGCCGACGCAGAGCACGCTGATGGTTGTGGTGGGTGCAGTTGCCGGCTGGATCTTCGACCGGCGCGCGGAAGCGCGCGCCAAGCCAGAGGCCACCAAACAGCTGGGCGTGCTGCTGGCCTCGGGCATGATCGTCGGTGAAGGGCTCATCGGAGTGCTGGTTGCCGCGCTGGTCGCGTTTTCGGGCCAGGATTTTCCCCTCGCGATCGTGAGCGACTCTTTCGCCAACGGCGGCGCCGTGTGGCTCGGCGGCATCGTTTTCGCGCTGGTGATCTACGCGCTCTACCGCCGGGTGGGTCGGGCACTCGTCGGCTAGCGGCGGCGCGCCCTAACGGCGCGCGAAGCGTTCGATCCCGCGGTGCCCGATGAGCGCGGAGCCGATCCAGCCGGTCAGCCACACGATGATCGCGGTCAGCAGCGCCGCCCTGAACCCCGCGAGGTGAAAGCCCGGCAGGATCGCGGCGACCAGCGCGACTTTTTTTTTTTTTTTTACGTGGAGGAACTTTATCTTCTTTATTATTGTGTTCGGCAGCGTCAGAATGAACGCGATGGGACGGACCACGGCGTTCACGACGCCGAGCAGCACTGCGGCCAGCAGCAGCGTGCCGACACCGCTGATGTGCACGCCCGTGACCCACACGCTCGCGAGCCACAGGCCGACCGCGCTGAGCAGCGCGCGCAGCAGGAATCCCGTCATGGAGTCGCTCCGGGTCCGGCTTGCATTTCGAGCAGCACCTTGAGCCGGGTCATGGCCTGCTGCCAGCCGGTGCGCAGCCGCCGGTACTGAGTGTTCCATTCCGGGGTCGCCGGGACACCCGAGCCCAGCAGCCTCACGATGGTTCCGCCGGGCACCGGTTCAAGAATGAAGTCATCGATGATCACGCTCTCGGCCGGGGGCAGTGCGGGCGAGCGCAGGTAGATCAGACGCAGCCGCCTGCCGGGCTCGAACACATCGATGTGCGCCTCGAGCTCGGTGACCCGGTCGACGCTGGCGCGGAACAGGCCCCCTTTGCGGGCGCTCATCTGCGCCTCCGGCGAACACCAGCGGGTGAGCTGCTCGGCTTCAGTGAGGGCTCGCCACACCTGTTGCGGCCCGGCGCGGATATCGACCCGGTGCGCGTAGCCTCGCTCCTTGTCGCTCATGAGGGCATTGTGCCATTGTGGCTGAAAAGCCGGAGGTTTCATGCCGCTCGTTCACCTGGTGATTGGGCTCGCCCTGGTCGAGTTCTTCCTGTTTGGCGTGGCCGTGTCCAGGGCGCGCGCCCGCTACCAGATCCACGCACCGGCCACGACCGGCAACGAAGTGTTCGAGCGCTATTTCCGGGTGCAGATGAATACGCTCGAGCAGCTGGTCATTTTCGTGCCGTCGGTGTTGCTGTTCGCGCGCTACCTCAACGCCTACGTGGCGGCGGCTCTGGGGGTCGTGTTCCTCATCGGGCGGGCGCTGTATTTCCAGGGTTACGTGAAGGCGCCGCAGGCGCGTCACATCGGGTTCACCCTGACCGCCGTGGCGAACCTCGCGCTGCTGATCGGCGCGATCATCGGCGCCATCGTCGCACTCAGCGCGCGCAGCTGAAGTCGCGGCTGCGCTACGGCCGCGTCACTCGGCGGGCGCGGGGCGGCGCCACAGGGCGCCGGCCAGGGGCACCAGCGACACGGCGATGATGAGCAGCGTGACCAGTCCGAAGTGGCGTTTCACGAGCGGAATGTTGCCGAACAGGTAGCCGCCCCAGACAAACAGCAGCACCCACGCGAAACCCCCTGCGAGGTTGTACGCCAGGAAGCGCGCGTACGGCATGCGCCCGACGCCCGCCACGAACGGCGCGCAGGTGCGGATGATGGGCACGAAGCGCGCAACCAGGATCGCCATGGCGCCATGGCGGCGGAAAAACTCCTCGGTGCGCCTCAGGTATTGCACCTTGAGCAGGCGGTAACGGCCGCTGAAGGCCGGGGGGCCGATGGCGCGCCCGATGCTGTAATTCACGGTGTTGCCGAGCACCGCCGCGACCCCGAGCGTCAGGCTCGCGAGCGGCGCCTGCAGGGTGCCGCTGCGATCCACCGCCGCCAGCGCGCCCACCGCGAACAGCAGCGAGTCCCCGGGCAAAAAGGGTGTTACGACCAGGCCGGTCTCCGCGAAGATCACCGCGAACAGGATGGGATAGATCCACAGCTCATAGCGGGTCAGCAGCTCGAGCAGATGCCGATCCAGATGCAGGACCACGTCGAGGAGCCACGCCAGCATGGCCGCGAGGATATCTCAGATCTTCAGGGCACCAGCGCGCGCAGGCCCACGGGCAGCGCGGAGCGTTGCGCGAAAGCGGCGCGGGTCTTCAGCGTGTCGAGCGCCACATGCACGTCGGTGTCGCGATCGGTCAGGGGCGATGAGCCCCGGGCCGTCAGCAGCTCGGCGGGGGCTGGTCCGGGGCCGTCCTGGACGATGTCCGGAATGATCCCCTTGCCGTGAATCGAGGTGCCGGAGGGCGTGAAGTAACGGGAGGTCGTGAGCTTGACCGCACCCCCGTGAGGCAGGGGCATGACCGTCTGCACCGAGCCCTTGCCGTAGGTCCGGCGTCCGAC
>CATPBQ010000329.1 GCA_955652795.1 uncultured Steroidobacteraceae bacterium
ATGGAATACAGCCCGGTACCCACGCCGCCGAACACGACCTCACCCAGCTGCATCTGGAACAGCGGCACCAGACCGCCGAGAGGTGTGAACGAGTCGTGCATGCCGTTGACGGCTCCGCAGGAGGTCGCGGTAGTCACGGTGGCAAACAGCGCCGAAGCGGCGATGCCGAAGCGCGTCTCCTTGCCTTCCATGTTGCCACCGGACTGGGTGGCGCCGGCGGCCTGCTCGACGCCGAGCCTGGCAATCGCCGGGTTACCCTGTTGCTCGCTGTGCAGCGTCACGCACAGCAGCGCGACGAACAGCAGCGCCATCGCGGCGAGCACCGCCCAGCCCTGGCGGGTATCGCCGACCATGCGGCCGAAGGTGTAGGTCAGGCCCGCGGGAATGACCAGGATCGCGAGCATCTCCAGCATATTCGTCAGCGCGCTGGGATTCTCGTAGGGGTGCGCGGAGTTGGCGTTGAAAAACCCGCCGCCGTTGGTGCCGAGCTCCTTGATGCTCTCCTGCGAAGCGACCGGGCCCATCGGCAGGGTCTGTACACGCGGTTCCAGCGTCGTCACATTCTTGTAGGGACTGAAGTTCTGGATCACGCCCTGCGACACCAGCACCAGGGCGAGCAGCAGCGCCAGCGGCAGCAGTAGGTAAAGTACCGCGCGCGTCATGTCCACCCACAGGTTGCCGATGGTCGCGCAGCTGTGCCGGGCGAGCCCGCGAATGAGCGCGATCGCCACCACGATGCCGCTGGCCGCCGACAGGAAGTTCTGCACCGCAAGCCCCGCCATCTGCGTGAGGTAGCTCAGCGCGGACTCCCCGGAATAGCCCTGCCAGTTGGTGTTGGTGATGAAGCTCACCGCGGTGTTGAAGGACGAGTCCGGCGAGACGCCCGGGAACTTCTGCGGGTTGAGCGGCAGCCATGCCTGCCCGCGCTGCAGGGCGTAAAGCGCCAGCGCTCCCAGAGCGTTGAACATCAGCAGGCACAGGGCGTACTGCTTCCAGCTCATCTGCGCCGCCGGATCGATGCCGCACAGGCGGTAGATGCCGCGCTCGCACCCACCGAGCGCGCGTAGCGGCCCGCTGGGGCGCCCATCGAAGATGTTGGCCATGTACAGGCCGAGGGGTTTGACGCAGGCGAGCAGCACCACGAGCAACAGCCCGACGAGCGTCGCCGCCGGCGCGGTCATCAGAACTTCTCCGGCTTCAGCAGCGCGTACAGCAGGTAGGCGAACAGCCCCGTGGCGAGCAGCGCACTCAAGGCGTACGGGACGCTCATTTCATGCCTCCCAGCCTTGCGACACCCACGGTCAGCCAGCAAGTCGCCGCCCAGAGCGCGACCAGTGCGAGGATGAAAATGAAATCCACCGGATGCCCCGCGACGTTTCAGGCGGCCACGCTACCGCGGCGGGTGTGAGGGCGGCGTGAAGAAACGCGGGGGAACGGTGACGGCTGCGCCGCCCTCAGCGCCGTCCGCCCAATACTCGCGCCGGCAGCAGGATCAGCGCCCGCAGCAGCGCAAACACCCCCTCGACCGTGATTCCCACCAGCCTGAAGGGCAACAGCAGCAGCCACACGATCGGGTACAGCAGCAGCGCCAGCAGGGCGAGCGGCCAGCACAGCACGAGCAGCAGCAGCCACAGGAGAAATGGAATCATTGACGACCCTTTTGCGGCGCGCCTAGAGTCGCTGCGCCTTATTGTATGTCGTGGTGTGAATTGAGGGACCGCCGTTGATCGCACGCTTCCAACCGCCCCCCGCGCTGCAGCCGCGCGACCGCGTGGCGGTCATCGCCCCGGCGAGTGCCTTTGACCGCGCCTCGTTCGAGGCGGGCGTGGCCCTGATCGGCGCTCGCTACCGCGCCGAGTACGGCCCCGGAGTATTCGAGCGGCACCGCTACCTGGCAGGCGATGACGCGCGGCGTTTGAGCGAGCTCACCGCGGCGCTGGCCGATCCTGAGATCCGGGCGGTGTTCTGCGCCCGCGGCGGCTACGGCGCGATGCGTCTGCTGGCGCGGCTGGCAGCTGCCGCAGCCCCCGACCCGCCGAAGCCGCTGGTCGGCTTCTCCGATATCACGGCGCTGCACCTGTGGCTGCAGGCCCATGGCCGGATCAGCGTCCATGGACCGGTGCTCACCCAGCTGGGGCGCCTGCCCCCCGCGACCTGCGAGCGCCTGTTCTGCCTGCTGGAATCCACTTCCCCGGCGCCCGCGCTAAGCGGCACGCTCACCTACGTCGGCGGCGTGGCCGAAGGGCCGCTGCTGGGCGGCAACCTCTCGGTCGTCACGCGACTGCTCGGCACGCCGTTCATGCCGGCGCTCGATGGCGCCATCCTGCTGCTGGAGGACCAGGGCGAGCGCCCTTACCGTCTCGACCGCATGTGGACGCATCTGCAGCTGGCGGGGGTATTCGAGCGCGTGCGCGGCATCGTGCTCGGCTCGTTCACGGGTTGCGAGGAGCGGGACGCGCCTTATGGCAGCGCCGAGGTGCTGCGCGAGCTGGCGCTCGCGACCGGCCTGCCCTGCGCGGGGGGCTTTCCCATCGGCCACGGCGACCTCAACGAGCCCGTGCCGCTCGGCGTGCGGGTGCGCCTCGACGCCGACGCCCGCAGCCTTGTGTTTCTGGAAGCGGCGGTCGCGCCTTAGAGGAGCGATCCACCGTTCAGTCCAGGCGCCGCACCTGCAGCGCCAGCAATGCCCCACCCTCGTCGCGCTCGATGTGGAACTCGATCGGGCGGCAGCAGACTTCGCAATCTTCCACGTACGCCGGTTCGTCCGCGGTCAGATCGACGCGCGTTTCCAACCGCTCCCCGCAATACGGGCAGCGCACGGCCACGAACTCCTCAGGCGCCACGCGCGCCTGTCCGGTGGCCGGCTCCCACAGCGGCTCCAGGCCATAGAGCCGATCGATGCTCTGCGCGTCGAGGCGCGTAATCCGCCGCCGCAGGCGCTCGAGTGCGGTGGCCTTGCGTCGCTTCATCGGGCCTTGGGTCGCTTCATGATTGCGCAGGGGCGTGGCGAACTGCGATGCTGCACTTTAAGTACCGGATAAGCGAGGATAGGACAATATGCCGATCGTCCGCGCCGGCAGGGTGCTGTTGTGCGCCGCCGCCGCCACGACTCTGGCCGGGTGCGCGGGGAGCAGACTGTCGCCGGATGCGCCAGCGGGCGTTACCCTGGCAGGCGCATGGAAGCTGAATCGCACCGCCAGCGACGACCCGCAGAAAGTGCTGGAGCGGATGCGCGCCGAGGCCTTCAAGCGCATCGCTCGACGAGTGACGGCCGAACCGCGCCCGGACGCACCGCGCCCGGACGTGCGCGGCGGCCGCACGCGCAACCCGCAACCCGAGGATCAGCCGTTCGAGGAGGAGTCCGCCCCGGTGCGCGCGGCCCACGGCGCTCCTCGCCCGGATCCGCTGCTGCGATCGCCGATGGCTCAGGTCCTGCGCGCGAGCATCGCCCGCGGCGATTTCCTCACCGTGCGGCAGGGGCCCGGGGAGTTCGCACTCGACTACGGCACCTCGCAGCGCAGCTTCACACCCGGCGCGCGCAGTGTCGTATCGGCGCAGAGCGGTGTGGCGGACCAGACCTCGGGCTGGAAGGGCGGGGAGTACGTCATCAACTTGCGGGCGCAGTTAGGTCCGGACGTGACCGAGCGCTACGGCCTGTCGGCGGACGGCAAGCACCTGGTGGCGAAGTTGCACATCGCCACCGAGGAGCTGTCCGCCGTGGATCTCACCCGCGTGTACGACCCGACCGATGAAACCGCGCCCCGGCAACTGCCCACCAACGACTGAACTCTCGCGCCGCAAGAGCAATCCCATCGGCCAATTCGCCCATGGGCTGAGCGCCGCAGCGGGATGCGCGTTGCTGCTGGCAGGCGCCGCAGCCGTGCACGCCCAGCAGCCCGCCGGCGCTGCGGCCTCGAGCGCGCCGGGCCCCGAGACGGAAATCGTGGTCGAGGGACGGCACGAGGGCCCGCGCATGTGGAAAGTGCGCAAGGGCGATCACACGCTGTGGATCCTGGGCACGATCTCCCCGCTGCCGAAGAAGATGGTCTGGCAGCCCGATGCGGTGCAGGAGGTCCTGCGGTACACGCAGGAAGTGATACCCGCCTGGCCCGCCTACGGCATCGGCGCAAACCCCTTCACCGCGCTGCGCGTGTACATCGAGTGGCGGCGCCTGCAGACGCCTCCGGATCACCTGCCCCTGCGCCAGGCCCTGCCGCCGCCGCTGTATGCGCGCGTCGCCGCGCTCGAGGCGCGCTTCGACCCCAACGACAGCAAGCTCGAGGAGATGCGCCCGATGCTCGCCGCGCGGCAGTTGCTCACCCGGGTATTCGACGCTTCGGGGCTCGCGCTGCAGAACGAGGTGCAGCAGTCGGTGCTCAGGCTCGCCCGGGCGCAGGGCGTGCGCGTGCACCAGGACAAGCTGAAGATCGACGATCCGGTCAAGGTGCTGAAGGATGTCGAAGCGACGCCCCTGTCGAGCGAGATCGCGTGCCTCGACGCCGTGGTGACGCTGCTCGAGACCGACCTGGGTCCGATGCAGGCCCGGGCGCGCGCCTGGGCGCTGGGAGACGTCGACCTCCTGCGCCGGCTTCCGCACGCGGACGACCGTAGCGCCTGCGTCGCCGCGGTCTCCACCTCCGAGCGAGTGCGCAACCTCATTGCGCGCGCTCAGGATGACTGGCTGATCGCGGTGCAGGACGGTCTCGCGCGCAATCGCGGCACGCTCGCCGTGCAATCGATGGATCGGCTGCTGGGCGAGAGCGGCGCGCTCGCCGCACTCAGGGCGAAAGGTTACCTCGTCGAAGGGCCTTGAGCGCGTCGCGTTCAGCTCCTCAGCGCGCAGCTCCAGGCGATCGCAAGCGAGGCGAGCGCGGCGGCGCCGGTCAGCCATTGCGGCACACGGTCCAACAGGCCCTGAAACCGCGGCAGAGCGACGGTGGCGCCCAGCAGCGCCCCGACCGCAAATCCCGCCACGTGCGCGACCAGATCCGTGCCTTCCCCGGCGGATCCGGTCCAGCCCAGCAGAATCACGCCGGCGATGAGCGGGCCCCAGCGTCGCGCCCAGCGCTGCGGCAACTGGAAACGCTCACGCCACGAGTAAGCCGACATCGCCCCCAGGGCCGCAAACACCGCCGTCGAGGCGCCGACCGCCTGGTGCTCCGGCGGACCTAACAGGCCTTCGAGCAGGTTCGCGAGTGCGGCCCCGGTGACGGTGAGCAACCACGCCGTACCCCCGCCCATCTGCCGGGCCGCAAGGTAGCCGAACCACACCCCGGCCCCCAGGTTCGCGGCCAGGTGCGGACCATCCAGGTGCAGCGTGAGCGCGGTCCACGCGCGCCACCATTGACCGGCCTGTACGCGCTGCGCATCGAGAACGCCCAGATCAAAGGCATCGAGCCGCACGAGCCCGTTCGAAAGCGCCCAGGCCACCCCAATCAACACCGCCACGTACAGCACGCAGCCGACCCACGCGTGCGGGTACACCCGCGGCGGCGGTGGCGGCGGTGGCGGCGCACGGTTCTCCGCTTCGTATTGCAGCAGGTGCCGGATCGCATAAGGCGCGTCCGGCCCCGGGACCTGCAGCAGGAATTCACTCTCCGCGCGCGCCACGAAGCCGGCGACCCCCACGGCGGTCAGTACCAGCAGCCGCTCATCGCAGTCGCGCCGGCGCGGCGATCGAAACACGGTGCTCAACTCCTCCAGATCAGTCCCCCTGCCTGCGCAGTTTCAGCGCGGCGAGCCCGCGCCGCGCCAGATCCCCGAGCAGCTCGTAGAGCGCCGCGGTGGAACGCGTCAGCGCGGAGGCAGCAGGGAGGTAGCGCTTCAGCCCGGTCTCGCGCGGCGCCCAGACACCGACCGGCGCCGGCACGACGGTGAATCCCGCGCTCGCAAACTCGTGCGACGCGCGCCACTCGTGAGCGCTGTCCGTCACCAGCAGGATGCGCGACACGCCCGCGGCCCGCAGCAGCCGCGAGGAGAACTGCGCGTTCTGAAAGGTATCGCGCGACTGGTCCTCGACCCAGCGCACCTCGATGCGGAAGTCGCGTGCGAGCGAGATCCGCATGGCGAGCGCCTCGGGAGCGGCGCCGGAAACGAGCACCGGGAGCCCCGTGCGATGCGCGAGGAATGCCCCGTAGGCGAGCCGCTCGAGCAGCGCAGACCCGGGCGCGGGTTCGCCGCCGTACTCGGGCGCGGCGCTGCGCTGATCGTAGCCGCCGAGGATGACGATCGCCTGGGCCTGCGGCGGGCGGGTCAGATCGAGCGCCGGCTCACGTTCGGCGGCCCTCGCCAGCGCATCCGCCACCAGCGGCGTCGCCAGCAGCCACAGCGACGCCAGGCCCGCGGCGAGCAACAGCCAGCCGGCCCTGCGTGTGCCCGCTGAGGTGCGCGACCTGAGCAGCCAGGCCCCGGCGGCCGCGATCAACAGCGGGCCCGCGGGCGGCAGCAGCAGGGTACGCAACAGCCACTTCAGCGTGATGAACATGACCACCTGTCGGGGGCGCGCGCTGTAGCGCTCAGAGGCGGATTTTCTGCCAGGCCCGGGAGCGCCAGCGCAGAAACAGCGTACTCCCCAGCACCATGACATAGATGAGTACCGCGACCCAGCCGCCCACGGCGCCCCAGCCGAATTGCGGCAGGAAGTGCACCCAGCCCTGAGCGGGCGCGAACGTGAAGGCATGCGCCAGCGGCACGAACAGCAGCAGCGATACCGTCAGCACCAGCACCGCCGGGATCCTGACATCGCCCGCGCCGCGCAGGCACATGCTGCTGCCGAGATTCAGGCCGTCGAAGAACTGGTAGCCGGCCGCCAGCCACAGCAGCTGCATGCCGAGCGCCACCGCGGTCGCAGCTTCGGCATCGTGCGAGCCGGCGAAAAACGGCAGCACCCAGGGACCGCCGAGCGCAATCAGCACGCCGATACCGCCCATGTACAAGGCCGCGAGCAGAATCACGCGGTTGCCGACCCGCAGCGCCCAGTCGCGCGCCCCCGCGCCGATGGATTGCCCGACCAGCGTCGTGCCCGCGGAAGCAATGCCGAACCCCGGCATGTAGGCGAGTGAAGTCAGGATCACCACCATCTGCGTGGCGGCGCCGCCCGCCGTGCCGAGCCGCGTCTGCATCATCTGAAAGGTGGCGAATCCCAACAGGTCCGCCGCCGGCGACAGCCCCATGGGCACCCCGAGGCGCAGCTGCTGCAGCAGCACGCCGGTGTGCGGTCGCCACGTCAGGTGCGAGCGGTACCGATGGCGATAATCAGCCCGCAGAAAAATCGCCACCGCGAACAACAGACCCGTCACCTGTGCGACGTTAGTGGCCCAGGCGGAACCGGCGATGCCCCACCCCAGGCGGAAGATGAACACCTGGTTCAGCAGCGCATTCGTGACCGTGGTCACGATGGTGATCAGCAGCGTGACGCGCGGCCGCCCGATGCCGTTGAAGAATCCGAGCATGGCCCACACCGCCGCTCCGACGCTGGCTCCGCCGACACGCGGAAACCAGAACGCGGAGGCGAGCTGCTCGACCTGCGGATCGAACCCGAACGGCGCGAGTATCAGGTGGCGCGCGGCGCCCGCCAGCACAAACAGCGGCGCCGCGCATGCCATCGCCCACAACGCGATCCATACCGCCTGGCCGGCGCGCCGGTAGCGGCGCGCACCGAAATTCTGCGCCACCAGCGTCTGCACCGCGGTGCCGGCGCCGCCCAGCACCAGCACCGCGACGATCACCAGCCACTGCACCGCGCCGACCGCCGCGAGCGCCTTGGTGGAAATGCGCCCCATGAACCACATGTCGGTGAGGTTGAGGACGATCTGCACCGCGCTGTTCGCCATCAGTGGCAGGGCGAGCGCGAGCACCGCACGCTGATCCACGTGCGTGCGCCCGGCGGCGTCGAGGCGCTGCGCCGGCAACTGCTGTGCGCGGCTCAAGGAATCCATGGCAACATCCTGCGCAATCGGTCATTCTCGCACACTGATCCGGAAGAGAGATGACACCTGCCATGGCAACACGCAGCAAGCGCGCGGACACACGCGTGCGCAGCAACGCGGCGCGCGCCGCGCGGCGCGGGCGCCTTGCGCCGGGCAAGCAGGCCCGCGGGCTCGACGCCACGCAAGTCGCCATCGCCATCGACGATCCGGCCGTCGCGCAGCTCGCGGCCCTGGTGCGCGAGGCGGGCGGCGCGCCGATCGGCGCCTACCGCGAGCCCCTTGGAGGACGCACGCTGTTGCTGGCGAGCCTGCCGCTGAATGCGGTTCAACCCACGCCTTTTCAGCGCGACCTCTCACCCACGCACGCGAAGCGCCTGGCCGCGAAGATCGATGAAACGGCGGCGTTCCTCGATCCGCTCATCGTGGTGCGGGGCGAAGACGGGCGCTTGTGGACGCCCAACGGCCGCCACCGCCTGGCTGCGGGCAAGGTGCTGGGACTGAAACAGATCACGGTGCTGATCTCGCCGGACGAGTCACTCGCCTACCGGATACTGGCGCTCAACACCGAGAAGGCTCACAACCTGAAAGACCGCAGCCTGGAGGTCATCCGCATGGCGCGTAACCTCGCCAAGCGCCGCGGGCGCGAACGCGAAGCGCAGTTCGCCGCGGAGTTCGAAGCCGCGGAGCTGCTGACGCTCGGCATCGTCTACCAGAAGTCGCCGCGCTTTGCAGGCGGCGCCTACAGCGCCTTTCTCAAGAAGGTCGACCGCTTCAGCGATCGCACACTCGCGGCGAGCCTGCGGCAACGCGAGGACTACGCCGCGCGCCTCACTGAAATCGACGCCCGTGTCAAAGGGATCATCGCCGGCTTGCAGGCGCGCGGGTTCAAGTCCCCGTACCTGCGCAACTACGTCGTCGCCCGCATCAACCCGGTACGTTTCCACAAGACCAAGAAGGGCGACACGCAGCCGCCGATGCCGATCGCCCAGGCGCTCACCCGCATGGCCGCGGCTGCCCGCAATTTCAACATCGGCTCGGTATCGAACTCCGATCTCGCCTGGGTGGCGGTGGGCGCAGGTTCGGGGGATCAGGGCAGCGGCTGAAGGTCGCCGTCGTCCTCGTAGGTGAGCCCGTAGCCGTAAGCAAACAGCGGCGGCTCGCCGGGCCGGTGATCCACGGCTGGCACGCGCGCAGAACGCGGCCAGGAGAACGGCAGCTTGCCGCGAAAGTCGTAGCGCACCGAGCCGTCCGGCGCCCGGAACAGCACGTCCGCGACGCCCTCGCCCTCGGGCCCGGGGAGCCAGGCGGCCACGAAGCTGTCGGCGGCGTTGAGCTCGGCGTTGACCCATAGCGGGCGGCCGGAGAGCAACACGGCGACCACCGGCACCGCCTCGGCGCGCAGCCGGCGCAGCAGCGCCACATCGCGCTTGTCGCCCGGACTGTATTCGAGCGAGGGCACATCGCCCGTCCCTTCCGCGTACGGGTTCTCGCCGAACACC
>CATPBQ010000330.1 GCA_955652795.1 uncultured Steroidobacteraceae bacterium
ACGTGCATTGAACGAGATGATTCGCGTGCTGAAGCCGGGTGGCCGTGTATTGATCGTTGATCGGGATTGGGGTATGGTTGCAGTGGACGCATCTGACGTTGAAACGACGCGCGTAGTCCTGAATCGGGCTCGCGCAGGCATCCGTAATGGCTGGATGGGAAGAGGGCTTGGCGGACTCTTCAGGAAGGCAGGAGTCATCAATGCCGAGGTTCAAACGAAAAGCATCAGCATCAACAGTTTCGCCGTCGCCGACACCCTGCTGGACTTGCGAGTGGTGCTTGACCATGCGATTGCCGAAAAGCTAATAAGCCAGGACGTAGGCGCTAAGTGGCTCAACGATCTTCTCGATCGAGATGCCGCGAGCAGGTTCGTTGCGACGGTGACGCTATACATAACCTGCGGCAGCAACTGTCCGCTGGCGCGTGACGTCACGAAAGGCTCTGGGTCACATGCAGCAACGCACACACCAGTTCGCACCTGTGCGCCAACCGTGGCTTGTCATCGCCGCCGGCGGGCTCGCGCTGGCCACGGCACACGCCGCCGGTGCCGGGGAATCCGCCGCATTCGGTTTTTCCCCCGCACAGTTCCCGAGGCAGCAAGCGCTCGAGCGGCGCTTCGACGGCGAGCTCAACCCTGCGGATCTGCGCGCCTGGCTGCAGCGCCTGTCCTCCGAAGCGAACCACGTCGGCTCACCCCACGACAAGGCGAACGCCGAATTCGTTCGCGACCTGTTCAGGCAGTGGGGGTGGGATGCGCAGATCGAGGTCTTCGAGGTGCTGTATCCGACCCTCAGGGCGCACTCGCTGGAGCTCGTGGCTCCCACGAAGTTCACGGCAAGCCTGCGGGAGCCGGCGATCGAGGGCGACGCGACCTCCACGCGCACCGACGGGCTGCTCTCCTACAACGAGTATGGCGCGGACGGCGATGTGACGGGTCAGCTCGTGTACCTCAACTACGGCATGCCGGCGGATTACAAGGAGCTCGCGCGCCGCGGCGTCGACGTCAAGGGCAAGATCGTCATCACGCGCTACGGTAATGCCTGGCGCGGACTGAAACCGAAGCTGGCGCAGGAGCACGGCGCCATCGGCTGCATCATTTACTCCGACCCACGCGATGACGGTTACTTCCGGGGTGATGCGTATCCCAAGGGGGGCTGGCGCCCGCCCGGGGGCGTGCAGCGCGGCTCGGTCCTGGACATGGCGCTCTATCCGGGCGATCCGCTGACACCCGGGGTCGGTGCCACCAAGGACGCCAAGCGCCTGGCGGTTTCGGAAGCGCGCACGATTCTCAAGATTCCGGTCCTGCCGATCTCCTACGCCGACGCGCAGCCGCTGCTCGCCGCCCTGCAAGGACCCGTGGCGCCGAAGAAGTGGCGCGGCGCACTGCCCATTACCTATCACGTCGGACCGGGACCGGCGACGGTGCACCTGTCGATCAGCTCGGACTGGGGCCTTAAGCCCCTGTACGACGTCATCGCGAAGATCCGCGGCGCGGACAGTCCGGACGAATGGGTCGTGCGGGGCAATCACCGGGACGGGTGGGTGTTCGGGGCGTGGGACCCGCTGTCCGGACAGGTCGCCCTGCTGTCGGAAGCCAAGGCGATCGGGGCACTGCTGAGGAGTGGCTGGAAACCGAGGCGGACGCTGGTCTACGCCAGCTGGGACGGCGAGGAGCCGGGCCTGCTGGGTTCGACCGAATGGGCGGAGGCGCACGCCGCGGAGTTGCAGCACAAGGCGGTGCTGTATCTCAACTCCGACACCAACGCGCGCGGCTTCCTCGCGGCCCAAGGCAGCCACTCGCTGCAACACCTCGTCAACGACGTGGCCGGCGGCGTGAAGGATCCCGAGACCGGCACCACTTCACAGGCGCGACTGCGCGCCCGGATGCTGGTGGACGGCTACGAGAGGGATCCTACGGACGAAAAAGAGGTCGCCGACGAGAAGCTGCGCAACGCGAAGCTCGCCGCGGCGGGCGGCGATCTTCCGATCGCGGCGCTCGGTTCCGGCTCCGACTACACGCCGTTCCTGCAGCACCTGGGCGTGACCACGCTCAGCATCGAGTACCACGGTGAGGACGATCAGGCCGGCGTCTACCACTCGAACTACGACTCGTTCGATCACTATGTGCGGTTCGGTGACCCGGGCTTCGCTTACGGTGTGGCCGAGGCGCAGACCGTCGGACACATCGTGTTGCGCATGGCGGATGCCGAGCTGCTGCCGTTGCAATTCGCAGGTTTCGCGGACGCAGTGGCCAGCTACCTGGAGGAGTTGCACAAGCTCGTGGACGACAAGCGCAGCAACGCCACGGCGCTTGCCCGGCTTCTGGATCAGAATGCATTCGGTCTCACCGCGGACCCGACGCGCGTGGTGCTGCCGCCGGAGCGCGAGCCCGCGGTTCCGGTTGTCGACTTCGCGCCGCTCGATGCCGTGGTCGCGCGCCTGAAGACAAGCGCGCAGGCCTATGACGAAACCTACGCGCAAATGGGGGCACGGGAGGTGACGCTGACCGCGGCGCGCCGCAAGCAATTGAACGCGCTGCTGCAAGGCATGGAGCACCGACTGACGGATGCGCGCGGATTGCCCGGTCGCGAATGGTTCAAGCACTTTGTCTACGCGCCGGGCCGGCTCACCGGCTACGGAGTCAAGACGCTGCCCGGGGTGCGCGAAGCCCTCGACGCGGGACGCTGGGACGAAGCCAACCGGTACGCGGTCATCACCGCCGCAGTGCTGGCGAGCTACTGTGACCGGCTCGATGAGCTCACCGCGCTGCTGAAGCGCGGCAGCTAGTGGCGAGGGCCGTCGCCGAAACGCCGGGTGTTCAGCGTCCATGCACCGCCGGTGCGTCCCTGCACCGGCGGCGGCAGCGGTGCGTCCCTGCACCGCGGTGGCGCGTCCCTGCGCCGGCCTCCTTGCTGCGCCAGCGCGTCCCGGCACCGGCTTGCTCGCTCCGCCAGCGCGTCCCTGCGCCGGCCGGTCGAAAAATAGAAAGAACGACCTCGCAGGCGTGGAGGGTGTCTGACACGGTGGCCGTCCTTGGGAGTGCTCAGCCATCCTCGTCAGCTCCTCATTGC
>CATPBQ010000331.1 GCA_955652795.1 uncultured Steroidobacteraceae bacterium
GCACCAGGGTCGAGTTAACCGTCAGACCACGAAGCGCAACCCCCGATGAGCCGGCCGCAAATCCGGCGCCGAACGCGGTCGGAATCGTGCCGCTGTTGTCGGCGGATATGGAGCGCACCACGTCCGCAACGGTCGTCATGCCGCTGTTCTCAATGTCCTCGGCCGAGATCACCGTCACGGGCGAGGGGGTGATGATGTCCTCACGGCGCACGAGGCTTCCCGTGACCACGACCTCCTCGAGCTTTGGTGACGGCGGTTGTGGCCCCGGCGGAGTCTGGGCAGCGACCGGCGCGGCGTGTGCGGCGAGCAGGATCGCAATCGGCATCGCCCCCGAGGCGGCGCGCAACATCGGGACGTGTTTGCCAGTCATGACGCTCTCCCTCTCCCTAAACGGTCAGGTGGTTGCGAGACACGACGCGCGCGCCCGCCAGGTCAACGGCGTATTTTTTTGGTCCGGCAACCACCTCATATTAGCCCGGCGGCCGCTGCGCGGCGCAAGCGTTGCTCAAAAGCAACGCGAGGCAAGCGTGTGACCTTTGCTTACTCTTCTTCTGCGCGTGGCCGCCGGGCCTGTGCGAGCTCGTGCTGCTTGCGCGCCGGCACCGGATCGTAGTGACTCAACTCCATGGTGTAGGCGCCCTGCCCCCCGGTGAGGGCCTTGAGGCGCGACTGGTACTCCGAAACTTCCGCGAGCGGCACGAAGGCCATGAGCACGGAGCGCTGTCCGGGCAGTGAGCTGTTGCCGTTGATGCGCGCCCGCTTGGTGGCGAGGTCGCCGGTGATGTCGCCGATGGCGCTCGCGGGCGCGGTGATCTCCAGGCGCATGATCGGCTCGAGCACGATCGGCGTGGCCTTCTGCAGGGCGTCGAGAAACGCCTTGCGTCCTGCAGAGACGAACGCCACCTCTTTCGAGTCCACCGAGTGATGCTTGCCGTCGTACACCGTGACGCGCACGTCCTGGATCGGAAAGCCGGCGAGCGCGCCTTCGACGAGCACCTGGCGCACGCCTTTCTCCACCGCCGGGATGTACTGCCCGGGGATCGCCCCGCCCACGACGTCGTCCACGAACTCAAAGCCCGCGCCACGTCCGAGCGCCTCGATTCGCAGGTACACCTCGCCGAACTGCCCGGCGCCGCCGGTCTGCTTCTTGTGCCGGCAGTGTCCTTCGGCGGGTCGCGTGATGGTCTCGCGGTACGGGATGCTCGGCGGGTGGGTTTTCACGTGCACGCCGTAGCGCTCGCTCATGCGCTCGAGCAGCACGCGCAGGTGAAATTCGCCCATGCCGTAGAGGACGGTCTCGTTCACCGCAGCGTGATGCTCGATGCGCACGCACGGGTCCTCGGCGGTGAGCTTGTGCAGGGTGTCGGCGAGACGCTGCTCATCACCGCGCCGCTCGGGCTCGATGGCGACTCCCAGCATCGGCGGCGGAAACGCCACCGGCTTCAGGTGGTACTGGTCCTCCTCGTGCGAGTCGTGCAGCACCGCGTCCAGGTGCAGCTCATCCGCCTTGGCGATGGCGCAGATGTCCCCGGGCACCGCCTCGGTGATCTCGGTGGGCTCCTTGCCCAGCAGGCGGAACAGGTGCGCGATCTTGATGGGTTTGCGCGCGTCGCCGACGAACAGCTGGCTGCCCGGGCGTACGGTGCCCTGGTGCACGCGCAGCACGCCGAGCTTGCCGACGTAAGGGTCGATGCTCACCTTGAACACGTGCGCGATCACGTGCTTCGCGGGATCCGGCGTCACCGGCACTCGCTCGGCGCTCTCTCCGCTGCCCTTCAGGAACGGCGGCGGATTGCCTTCAGCCGGGTTCGGCATGAGCCGCTCGAACACCTGCAGCAGCTCGGGGATTCCCGCCCCGCTCTCGGCGGAAGCGAAACACACCGGCACCAGATGCCCCTCGCGCAACGCCTGCTCGAAAGGATCGTGCAGCTGCTCGGGGGAGAGCTCCTCGCCCTGCTCGAGGTACAGGGCCATGAGCTTTTCGTCGAGCTCCACGACCTGATCGATGATCTGCGTATGCGCCGCTTCCACCGAGGAGAAATCCGCCTCGCCGCCGTGGGCTTGAAAGAAGCAGTCCACCACGGCATCGCCGCCGCCACTGGGCAGATTCAGCGGCAGGCATTCGCGGCCGCAGGCCTCGCGCAGCTGCTGCAGCACGTCGCTGCAATGGGCATCGCGGCTGTCGATCTTGTTGACGATGATGATCCGGCACAGCTCGCGCTCGCGCGCGAACTCCATGAGGCGCTGCGTGAGGGAGTCGACGCCGTTCACGGCACTGACGACGACGGCCACCGCCTCCACCGCCTCGAGCACCGAGAGCGCCTTGCCGAGGAAATCCGCATAGCCCGGTGTGTCGATGAGGTTGATGTGGATGCCGCTACACTCGAAGCTGCAGATCGCGGTGTCGAGCGAGTGCTGCAGGCGCCTCTCCTGCGGGTCGAAATCCGACACCGTGGTGCCGCGCGCAAGGCTGCCGCGAGCACGGATCGCGCCCGCCTGCAGCAGCAGCGTCTCCAGGAGTGAGGTCTTGCCCGCGCCGGCCTGTCCGACCAGCGCGATGTTACGGATGCCCGAAGTCGTGTACCCCATGGCGGATGCTCCCCGGCAAGATGGACCGGCGCCACACGAGCATCACCGGTAGAGCAAAAGCCTACTCCGGAGGGCCTGCCTGCGGCTACTCGTGGGGGTACCATGCAAGGCAACGAGCCCATAAGGCCATCCGGCCAAGGCAAGGAGGTTCAGATGAGCGACTCCCCGCCCGATGAGGCGCGCAAGCGCCGCGGTTGGGAGAAGATCCAGCGCCAGCTCGATGAGGCGCTCGACGCCAGTTTTCCGGCGAGCGATCCGGTATCCATCGTGACCTCGCACGAGGAAGAGGACTGGGGCACGGAGGCGGCGGTACCCGAGCGGCCCGCCAAGCCCGTGCCGCCCCGCAATCCTTAGAGCGCGCGGGGGCCGCCGCTCACGGCGCGGTCAGCTCGAGGGCCGAACCGGCCTGATTTACCGTGGTCAGCACGATTGGCCGGCGCCACACGCGCTGCAGGTAATCGAGCACCTTACGGCTACGCTCCAGGTCAAGACCGCGACCGTCGACCGTGCTGTCGTGCGTGAGCTCGAGCGTGCCGTCGTTCCGCACGTGCGAGGCAGAAACGATCGGTGCGCCGAAGTTGTACTTGGGCGCGAGCACCGCCTCGTGCAGCGCCGTCAGGTCATGCTCCAGTACCTTGATCTGGCCGTCGTTGCGCGCGCTGTAGCGGAACAGGCCCAGCTCGTCGGCGAGCTCGCGAGTCAGGTGATTGCGCACGAAGCTGAAGTCATCGTCCTGCTGCATGATGGCGCGCGCCGCCGGCAGGCCGTTCTTCTCGACGATCTTCTCCCACATCGCAAACCCCAGGTGGTAGGGGTTGATGCTGAGCGCGACCTGGGCTTCGGCGGCGATGGGCCGCACCACATCCGAGTGACACTTGATGGCGTCCAGGTAAGCCTGTTGCGGTATGAAGTCCGCCTCGCGCAGCAGCCGCGCGTGCCAGTAGGAGGCCCAGCCCTCGTTCATGATCTGGCTGGCGAACACCGGATAGAAATAGAAAGACTCCTCGCGCACCGCGAGAAAGATGTCGCGCTCCCAGCTCTCCATCTCCGGTGCGTAGTTGGCGACGAACCACAGCAGGTCGCGCTCCGGATGCGGCGGCAGCGGTGCGCGCTTCTTCGCCTCCGCCGCGCTGCCGCCGGCGAGCGGCTCGAGCGCCGCGAAGCGCTTGCGGAATTGGTCGTCGACCAGCACCTTGGCATCCCCGAGGTACTCCGGGTAGCGCTCGCGCCGCAGCGGCTGGTCGATGTCGACGTGCTGCTCGAGGGCCAGCGCCGCATCCAGCGCGACCTCGACGCGTTGCGCACCGTGAGTCTCGATGACCTGTTGGATCTGGCGTGCGTGATTGGCGGCGTGCTCGACGATGTGCTCGCTCACCTGCTCCTGGCAGCGGCGGAACAGCAGGTTGTTGCGCGCGAAATCCGCATGCCCGAGCACGTGCGCGGTCACCAGGATGTTTTCCGCGAGTCCGTTGCTCTCGGCGAGGTAGGCATGGCCCGGGTTGCCGGGGAACACCACCTCGAACAGCCGGGAGTGCCCCATGTGGCGCTGGATCAGCTGATAGATATAGCGCACGCCGAATGACCAGTGCGGCATGCGCACCGGCAGACCGTAGACGGCGATCTCCATCATGAAGCTGTCGGGAACCGCTTCGAAATCGACGCGGTGAAACTCAAGACCGGAGCGGGTGGCCAGCTCCTCGATGCGCCGAACGTAACTCTGCCAGCCTTCGCTCATGGGCTCTCGGGCGCCTGGCTCTCGGCGGTGAAGAAATGCCGCACCGCGCCCCAGACGTCCTCGAAGTCGTTGAGCGCGTAACTGCCGGCGGCGCAGCCGGCCGCCTGCAGCTCCGCGAACAGCTTGCCGGTTTCGGTGGCCAGCTGCCGCGACAGCCCGGAGGACACCTCCGCGTAGCCGGTGAAACACGCATCCGCAGCGATGGCGGTGAGCGCGGTGCGCGACTCGGCGGCATCGCTCACGGAATTGTCGCCGTCGGAGGCGTAGAACAGATAGATGTTGCAGCGTCCCGGGTTGTAGCGCGCGTCGATGATCTCGCGCACCTTGGCGAGCCCGGTGGAGGCCACGGTGCCGCCGGTGCCGCTCACCTGGAAGAAGTCCGGCTCGTTGAATTCCCACGCCTCGGTGGTGTGTGCCACGAACAGCGTCTCGAGCGAGCGGTATTCGCGCCGCAGCCCCTGCACCACCCAGAAGAAGAAGGTCTTGGCGAGCTTGCGATCGCGGTCGGACATGCTGCCCGACACGTCCAGCATGAAGAACACTACTGCGTGCAGCGCCGGCTGACGGCGCCGGGCGAGCTGGCGGAAGCGCAGATCCTCGTCGATGAAGGTCTGCGTGGCCCCGGGCGCCCCGCGCCGCTTCACCAACTCCTTGAACGAGCGCCGCCGGTCGAGGCGCGAGCGTGCGCCGTGGCGGTCCCAGCCCTCGCGGATCCATTCGGTTTCCTCGGATGGCCCCACGCGCGCCTTGAGGTTGGGCAGCTTCATCGCCTCCCACAGCCAGTCGACGATGTCGTCGATCTTGAACTCGAGCAGCAGCTGCACTTCGCCCTCGTCGCGCCCTCCGGGTCCCTTGTCACCCTGCCCCTGCTCGCGCCCGGGAGCGGAAAACACGTCGCCCGGCTTGGCCTTGCCCTGGCCCGCGCCCTGCTGTTCCTCCGGGCGCCGCAGGCGGAAGTGATAGTGCTCGAGCATGCGCACCGGCACGCGCACCGTGCGGGCGCCGCCGTTGATGACGTCGCCCCCGGCAATGATCTCGGGGAGATTGGCGCGCACCGCCTCACGGACTTTCTCGTCGTGACGCAGCCAGTCGCGCGCCCCGCGCGAAAACAGCTCGTACCACTTCGCGGCGTCGGAGGGCTCGCCGCGCTTGCCGCGGTCTTCGTCCATGTCCTACTGGTACTCCTTTTCGGACAACCCCGCTACTCCTGGGCGAGCAGGGTGGTGACGTAGCTGAGTGCCTCCTTGGCGCTGTGCTCGTCGTATCCGTACTCGCTCACCAGGCGCTGCTGCACCACGGAGATCTTCTGGCGCGCGTCATCGTCCGGGCGCGCGGTGGAGGTCACCAGTCGCAGCACGTCGCGGCGCTCCTCGAACAGGTACTGCTCGATGGCCTCGCGCATGCGGGCGTGACTGACGAGCTTGAAC
>CATPBQ010000332.1 GCA_955652795.1 uncultured Steroidobacteraceae bacterium
GGAGTTCCTGCTCGACACGCTGAAGCGGAACCCGGCGATGTGGCGACGCGTCGAACGCGCCGATCTGATCGGCAACGAGGTGCGCGTCACCGGCAACTATTCCTATGATTCGACGCGAATGGGCGGACCGGGTTGGGTCCTGGTCGGCGATGCCTTCGCATTCATCGATCCGGTGTTTTCCTCCGGCGTTTATCTGGCCATGAGCGGGGCGGAGCAGGCGGCGCAAGTCGTGGATGCGGCGTTGCGCGAGCCGGCCACCGAGATGGCGCTGCTACGCAAGCTGGAGAAGCGCCAGCGCACCGGCATGGATCGATTCTCGTTCTTTATCTACCGCTTCAATGGCCCGGTAATGCGGCAGATGTTCAGCCACCCGCGCAATACCTGGGGCCTGGAGCAGGGCGTGATCTCCATGCTCGCCGGCGACCTGTTCGACACGCCGCGAGTGCTGTGGCGCCTGAAGCTGTTCAAGCTGGTCTATGCGATCAACGGCATGCGCGACTGGCGGCGCTGGCGCGCCGGGCACGCTTATCGACTGGCCCAGGCGCGCGCCCAGTTCAGCGGCGGCAACACCGAATTGGACAAGTCCTAGGCCCGATCATTTCCCCGCAGAACTCAGCGTCGACCTGAACACCACCCCGTCCTTCATCACGAATCCCACGTTTTTCAGTACATTGACATCCTCGAGCGGATCGCTCGCCACCGCGATCAGGTCCGCGTACGCTCCGGGTGCAACCACCCCCAGCTCTGCGCGCTTGCCGAGGAGTTCTGCGGCCCGCGATGTGGCGGACTGAATCGCCTGCATCGGTGTCATCCCGAATTCAACCTCGCGGGCAAATTCCTGGGCGATCGGATCGGACCACACGAAGCCGCCGACGTCGGTTCCGAAAGCTATCCTGACGCCGGCCCGCAACGCCTTCTGAAACGAGACGCCATGGACGGCGACGCGCTTGCGGTCGCGCATTCCAGTGGCTGTGTCCGCCGGATCGTGATCGTAATAATAGACAGACAGCGTGGGGACTAACCACGTGCCTTGTCTGATCATCTGCGCGATCTGCGCGTCGGTGAGCTCGAGACCATGCTCAATGGAGTCACAACCGCCATCCAGAGCTCGCTGCAGGCCCGGCCCGTTGTAGGCGTGGCAGGCGACCTTGCGGCGCCATCCGTGCGCCTCGTCCACGATCGCCTTAAGCTCCTCGACCGTGAGGGTGGGTTGCGAAACGAGCGCCCCCTGCTCATCGACCCAGGACCGGTGCGTCATGTACACCTTGATCCAGTCCGCGCCGTGATCCAGCTGCTCGCGTGCGGCCTTGCGCGCCTCGACGGGGCCATCAATCAGCTGCGCGCCTTTCGGCACCACGATTTCGGGCGCATACCCTTCCAGGTCGTAGCCGCCGGTCGTCGAGATCGACCGCGTCGATACGAACATTCGCGGGCCCGGAATGTAGCCCTCGTTGATCGCCTGTTTGATTCCGACGTCGCCATATCCCGCGCCCTCGGTCTCGACGTCGCGAATCGTCGTGAACCCCTGTTCCAGCGCACGCCGCGCTGCCACGATCGCGCGCGCCACGCGGTAAGACGCAGGGAACTTCAGCAATTGCACATCGTAGCCGCCGGCTGCAGGCAGCTCGCCCTGTAGAAAGATATGAGTGTGACAATCGATGAGACCCGGAAGAACGGTGGCGGCGCCCAGATCGATCACTTGCGCCCCTGAAGGCGGTGGATGCGTCCCTGCCGTGTGGACGTCGACGATACGGTTGCCGCGGATCACTATCTCCGGATTTGGCAGCGGTCGTGCGCTGGTGCCATCTATCAGCGATCGGGCTCGGACAATCACTGTGCGTGTCGATATGTCGGCGGCTGGCGTTGCGGTTGAATCCTGCGCGATGCACAGGCGTGCGAGGCATAAGGCGATGGCGCCGAGGCAACCCATGGGACGCATGGAGACAACGCTCATTCGCGCACGTAACGTCCGGGCGCATCTTCAAGCGCACCGCGCGCGGCGCGAGCCGCGGCGGGCGCCGCGCGGGCGGGTTGTCGCTTCGGTGTGGAATGCTCGACCAGCCAGCGCTGCCAGGCGGGCCACCAGGAGCCCTCCAGGAGCGGCGCGCGTTTCATCCACTCATCCGGTGACAGCGTATCGGTGGCGTTGGACCAGGTGAGCATGCGGTGCCGGCGCCGCGGATGCACCGGGCCGCTCACGATGCCGGCGTTGTGGCCGCCGCTCGTCAGGAGAAAGGTGTAATCGGAGCTGCGCGTCAGATCGCGCACCTTGTAGACCGAACGCCACGGAGCCACATGGTCGGTTTCGGTTCCGACCACGAACAGGGGCGCACGTAGCGCGGACAGATTGATCCGCTTGCCCTTGACGGTGAGCTCACCGCGCGCCAGCTCGTTCTTCAGGTACAGCCGCTCCAGATACTCGCTGTGCATGCGCCAGGGCATGCGCGTGCCATCGGCGTTCCACGCCATGAGATCGTTGAGCTTGGGGCGTTCGCCACGCATGTACTGATTGACCGCCGGCGTCCACAGCAGGTCGCGCGAGCGCAGCA
>CATPBQ010000333.1 GCA_955652795.1 uncultured Steroidobacteraceae bacterium
AACCCGTGGTTGTAAATTGATCGGCATCCCGGCCAGGCCTCATGAGGGAACAATGACCGACCCGCGCACCAGATACCAGATCCTGCTGCTGTTGGCGTTGCTCGCCCCGCTGTGCGCCGCCGCCGATATCACCGATTCCGTCAACAGCGTGCGCCGTGACGGTTGCGGCGCGCGCCCCGGCGGCGTGCGGCCGCTGCGCGAGAACGCGCGGCTCGACCAGGTGGCCCGGCAACTGTCGCTGGGAACGGAGCTGCGTGTGGCGCAGCGGCTCGCGGGCTACCACGCGGTGAGCTCGTTCTCGGTGCGCATTTCCGCCGTGCCGGCGAGCGGCGATGTGGGGGGCATCATCGGGCAGCAGTTCTGCCAACAGGCCACCAATCCGGCGTTCCGCGAAATCGGCAGCTGGCGGCGCGGCGCCGACGTGTGGCTGGCCTTCGCCGAGCCCTTCACCCCGCCGGCGTCGCACGAGCGCGCCGCGAGCAGTGCCCGGGTGCTCGAATTGATCAACCAGGCTCGCGCGCGCGCGCGTCGCTGCGGATCCACGCCTTTTGCGGCGGCGTCCCCGCTGGTGCTGAACGCCACCCTCGAGCACGCGGCGGCGCAGTACGCCCTGGAGATGGCCACCTATGGCTACATGGACCACACCGGCCGCGATGGCAGCTCCCCGGCGCAGCGCATCACGCGCAGCGGCTACCGCTGGCGGGAGGTCGGCGAGAACCTGGCGAGCGGCATCATGACACCCGAGGACGCCGTCGCGGGCTGGCTGCACAGCCCCGAGCACTGCGCGAATCTCATGGATCCAGCCTTCAGGCAGATGGGCGTGGCGTATGCCGTGAACCCGCGCAACGATGCGGGCGTGTACTGGGCGCTGGAGTTCGGCACGCCGCGCTAACGGGGCATGCGGGGCGCCGTGTCGTTGTCGTGTTCCAGGGTGGCCACGGTACCGGCCACCAGATACAGCACTGCGAACCAGGCGAGACTGCGGGTGAGAAAGATATCGAGCGTGCGGTAGATCCCCGGCATTTGACCGAACGCCTGTGTGGCCTGTACGCCGCCGATGAGGATCGCGGCGGCCGCCACCAGCACCAACACCGGCCCCACCGAGGAGCGTGGCGCGCCCGTCCCGGCGGGTGCGGCGGCCGGGGTGGCCAGGCGCCGGTACCACAGCGCCAATGCGGCCAGTCCGAACACCGAGCTCAGGTACTGCAGAACGTGACAAACCGTGCCGTTGAACCAGAGGAAGCTCACCGGTGCGCTGAGCGCCGCGACCCGACGCACCATCCAGCCATCGTTATGGGTGAACGAGTCCCACAGCAGATGGGTCCACACCCCGAGGATGATCGACACCGGCGCCAGAGCCCATTCGAGCGGCCGCCGGGCAAAGGGCGCGAGCGCGCTGAGGCACAGCCAGCGGGCCCGCGCTGAGAGCAGCGCGGTAAGTGGCCGGCGCAGCAGAAATACGCCGCCCAGCGCGGCATATCCGAGCACCAGGCAAGTCGTGAACGAGCCCGTGACACTGTGAGTCTCGGGACCCAAGTGGCCGAAACGCGCGGGCACGTAATACGGCAGATCCGGAGTCATGGCGCCGATGATCAGCGGCACGGTGCGCAGATGCCGCAGACCGCGCAGCGGCAGGATGGCGGCGGGGTGCGCGAGCGTGAATGGCATGCGCGCGCCCTCAGCCCGGCTGCCGCGAGCCCGCGGTCACGCGGATGCGGAAATCCGTGCCGATCCAGTTCGCTCCCGAGCGGAACGTCAGATCGATGTAACGGCCGGCACGCAGCCGCGACGTATCGATCTGCAGCACGTGCAGACCGAGCGAGTTCGCAGCGGTGTCCTGCTCGCGCACTTCCTGCCAGCCGTCGAGCCCCCAGCGCACCGCGCCCGGCTCACGCAGAGCGACCGTGAGCGCACAGCCTTCGGGCAGCTGCGCCGCCGGCGCCTGCTGGCACCAGATGACGTGGGTCAGCGTCGGGCGCTCGCCGCGGTAACGCTCCCATACGGAGTCGGGACGGTCGAATGCTCGCCCCAGAGCCCGCGACGCGACCAGCTTCAGATACTCGGCGTGCGCCCACACGAGCGGCATCGCCGCCCCGGTCGGCCGGCCGGGATGGAGCCCGCGCGCGGCGATCGGCGCCGCGTCCCACACCTGTTCGGGCAGCATGCCCCCCATCGAGCTCATGCGGGTCATCGCGAGCAGGAACGGCAGTGCGTCGCGTCCACAGCTCAGCTCGTAATGACCACGCTCACCGGTGAGCAGTGGCCAGGCGCGGCCCCGGCCGGTGCCGTCGTAGGCGCTGCCGTCGTCGTGCTCGCCGTAACCGTCCTCGTTGTAGCGATGCCAGGACGGACCCGACGGCGTTTCCACCTTCAACAGCGCGTCCGCCACCTTCACGCTCGCGACGATCAGCGGATCTTCGGCGCGGCGCAGGCCAAAGCGCACCAGCTGCAGGAAGTCGACGCTGATCTGCGCGCTCGCCGGCAGGCCCGGATCGATCTGCCGGTTCTTGATCGGCAGCACGCTGTCCGGCACGCGGCGGTCATCGCCCATGGCCTGTGCCGCGGCGACGCGCACGTAGTAGCCGCGCACGCCGTGCAGGCGCGCCAGGGGCGTGTCGCACACGGTGGTCCAGTCCTCGAGCCGCGCATTCCAGTAGTCGGCAATCGCGAGCGCCAGCGCGCGAGCATCGGCAGCCAGATAGCGGGCCCCGGCCACCAGGGCCGAAATGCATACCGCCAGGGTGAAGGTGTTCAGACCCGAGTCTTCCTCCCAGCGATCCTGGTCGCTGATCGGGCCGTGGCGCACCAGGAACGACAGCGCCCGGCGAATCATGTCGGCGACTTCAGTGCCCTCGAGCGCGCCGCGCTCATCGAGCGCGACCGCGAGCAGCACCGGAAACGCACTCTCATCGAGCTGCACACCGGGCCAGTAGCCCTTGCCCCCCAGCCACTGGTTCTGGTTCCAGTGTCCGTCCGCATTCTGCGTGGCAAGCAGATACCGCAGCGTGTTGTGCGCCTCGCGCGCGGCGCCGACCGCCAGCAGCGCGCCCGCGCTCTCGACCAGATCGCGCGGCCACACCAGGTGATAACCCTCGCGCTCCTCGCGCGTGTTGCCCCACGGCACGCTTAAGGAAGCCACCATGGCACCCGGATAGGTCTTGTCCTGGTGGGTGCGCAACACCATGGTGGAAATGCCGAACTGCTCGGCGCACGCCTGCGGCAGGCCGGCGGACAGGGACTCCTGCGGCGTACAGTTCGAACGCCAGCCGCTCCAGGTGCTCTGCTGCCGCTCCCAGGGAATCGCGAAAGGCTCCGACAGCGCGGTGAGCGCCAGCGTCGCTGCGGCATCGGGGCTGCTGCCAAAGCCAAGCGCCAGCACCGCCTGCCGCGGCAGTTCACCCAGCAGCGCGACGTTGCCGGGACCGGCTGCGTCGTATTCCCAGGTCAGTGCGCCGTTGCGGGCAAAGTCCTGCCAGCCGTCGCTGCTGCCGGCATA
>CATPBQ010000334.1 GCA_955652795.1 uncultured Steroidobacteraceae bacterium
ACGGTCACCTCCCAGGTCGACGAGGTCACCGGCCTGTCCAGCACGGTGGTGCTCGACACCAAGCAGCGCGGCGGCAAGGAAGTGCGTGCCACCATCAAGCTGCTCAGCGGCAAGGGCAAGGAAGTCACCTTCGCCAACACCGAGATCCCGGCGGTGTACACGCTGCCTCCGGGCGCGCTCGTCAGTCTCGAGGACGGTGCGCGCGTGTCGGTGGGCGATGTCATCGCGCGCATCCCGCAGGAGTCTTCCAAGACCCGCGACATCACCGGCGGCTTGCCGCGGGTGGCCGACCTGTTCGAGGCGCGCAAGCCCAAGGACCCGGCGATCCTCGCGGAGAAATCCGGCACGGTGAGCTTCGGCAAGGAAACCAAGGGCAAGCGGCGCCTGATCATCACCTCGGACGACGGCGAGAAGTACGAGGAGCTGATTCCGAAGTGGCGCCAGCTCAACGTCTTCGAAGGCGAGACCGTGGAGCGTGGCGAAGTCATCGCCGACGGCGAGCCGAACCCGCATGACATCCTGCGCCTGCAGGGCGTCGAGGCGCTGGCGAACTACCTGGTGCGCGAGATCCAGGACGTCTACCGCCTGCAGGGTGTGAAGATCAACGACAAGCACATCGAGGTGATCATCCGCCAGATGCTGCGCAAGACGGAGGTGCAGGAGGCGGGCGAGACGGCGCTGCTGCGCGGCGAGCAGCTCGACCGCTCGCGCGCGCTCGACATCAACGATCGTGTGCAACACGACGGCAAGCAGGTGGCACGGCTGCAGCCGGTGCTGCTGGGCATCACCAAGGCCTCCCTCGCGACCGAGTCGTTCATCTCCGCGGCCTCCTTCCAGGAGACCACCCGCGTGCTGACCGAAGCCGCGGTGCGGGGACTTAAGGACGATCTGCGCGGCCTCAAGGAGAATGTCATCGTCGGCCGGCTCATCCCGGCGGGCACGGGCTTCGCAGCCCATGCCTCGCGCCGCCGCAAGATGGAGGGCGCCGATCGTCGCAGCTTCATGGACGTCGGCGGTGGGCTGCCGGATGCGGAAGAAGCGAGCGTCGGCGAAGAGTCGGAGAGCGCCGCCAGCTAGTGCGCCAGCGCTGGAGCGCGCGGCCTTTGCCGACGCGCTGCGCTAAACTCGAACGGGCCGGCGAGCCATTCGCCGGCCCGTTTTTTTAACCAGGAGTCACCCGTGAACGCCAGGCAGCCGGTGTTGCATGGCACTCATGTGCGGCTCGAGCCGCTCGAGCGCGCCCACATTGCGGGCCTCGTGGTCGCTGCGGGGGGCGATCTCGCGCTTTACCAGTGGAGTGCCGTGCCCCGGGGAACCGCGGAGATGACGCATTACGTCGGGAGCGCGCTGGCCGGGCGTGAGGCGGGCACAGCGGTCCCCTTTGCCACCGTGCGGATCGCCGACGGGGCCGTGGTCGGTTCGAGCCGTTTCTTCGACATCGAACGCTGGCCGTGGCCCTCCGGGCATCCGGGCGCCAGGCGCTCGGGCCCGGACGGCTGCGAGATCGGCTACACGTGGCTCGCCGCGTCCGCGATACGCACCGCCGCCAACACCGAAGCCAAGCTGCTCATGCTGACGCACGCCTTCGAGGAGTGGGGCGTGCGGCGGGTGTGTTTTCACACCGACGCGCGCAATGAGCGCTCGCGCACTGCGCTGGCGCGCATCGGTGCGCACTTCGAAGGCGTGCTGCGCGCTCACCGCTTGGGCACAGATCTGACCGCGCGCGATTCGGCGCGCTTTTCCATCCTGGCGGCGGAGTGGCCGGGAGTGAAGCAGCGCCTGCGCGAGCGGCTGGCCCGCGCGTGAAATGAATGTGCGTGACTGCGAAGAGCGACAGCGCCGCGCAAGATCCGCGGAGCGTGATCTGCGACACGCCCAAGTCGCGCCCCGGGCGCAAGCATGGAGGCTATTCCGTCAGATCCTCGCAGGAGCCCGCGTGCCCATCACGACCGTCGCTCACCTGAGCGAGCGTCTCAGGAGTCTCTCGGTGGGGCAGCGTACCGCGCTGCCCTACAGCGTTTACGCAGTGCTGTTTCCGCCGGGTGAGCCCGACGACGGCGCGCGCGTGGCCGCCTTCGGCTTCGCCCGCGAGCACGGCTGCGTGATGGAGAACCAGCCGCGCGCCCAGCAGGTGGTGTTCATCAGGAAGATCGCGAGCCCGCCGGTGGGGCGGGGCAAATAGTTGACTTAGTCAATTATATCCGCGACAGTGGCGCTGGGTTCCCCCGCCGGTGCCGCGATGGCTGTCTCCAGAGCCCAGATCGCCCAGGTGCGCGCCTTCAATCGCGATTACACCCGCCGCATCGGCGTGCTGTCGCAAGGCCTGCTCGACAGTCCCTACTCCCTGACCGAAGTGCGGGTGATGTACGAGATCGCGCATCGCCCGGGCGTCATGGCGACCCAACTCGCGGATGAGCTGGGGCTCGACCGCGGATACCTGAGCCGCATCCTCAAGGGCTTTGGAGCGCAGGGACTGCTCGCACGCGCCGCCTCGGCCGAAGACGCGCGGCGGCAGTACCTGCGGCTGACCCCAGCCGGCCGGCGGGTGTTCGCGCCCCTGGAGCGCCGTTCGCAGCAGCAGGTTCGCTCGATGCTCTCGGGGCTCGAGGACTCGCGCCGCCAGGCGCTGCTGGAGGCGATGAGCGTCATCCGCTGCGCATTCAGTGCTGCCGGCAGGCAGGCGAAGGTGTCATTGCGGACGCACCGCCCCGGGGACATGGGCTGGGTGGTCGAGCGCCACGGCGCGCTGTACTTCCGGGAGTATGGCTGGAACGAGGAGTTCGAAGCCCTGGTGGCCGGGATCACCGCCGAATTCATCAGCAAGCTCGACCCGGCGCGCGAGCGCTGCTGGATCGCGGAAGCGCACGGCCGCCGCCTGGGATGCATTTTCCTGGTGGCCGGCGAGACCGGCACCGCCAGACTGCGCCTGCTGCTGGTGGAGCCCGAGGCGCGGGGCCTGGGGCTGGGTGGCACGCTGGTCACCGAGTGTGTGCGCTTCGCGCGCGCGGCGGGCTATGAACGGATTGTCCTGTGGACGCAGGAAAACCTCGCGGCGGCCCGCCATCTGTACGAGCGGGCGGGATTCACGCGCACGGCGCGC
>CATPBQ010000335.1 GCA_955652795.1 uncultured Steroidobacteraceae bacterium
CCCACGACCCCGACCACGTCGCCGACCACGACTACGACGACCACGTCATTCGCGATCACCTTCGACGGCGCGCGCGACCTCACGCCGTTTACCTACGCCGCCGCGACTACGCCCAACGGCATCCTGTTGAGCTCGCACGCCCGCGCCTTCGATCTGGCCGAGGTGGGCGGAATCCAGGGGCAGCTGACGCTCACCAACCTCACTGGAATTTCCAGTGCGGCGGGCCTGCCCATCCAGGTGAGCGCGCAGTCGCTGAGCGCCGATGGCACGCGCCACGTGGTGGTGGGCCGCACACCCGTGCATGCGGACGGCAGCTTCCTGCTATACCCGCTGGCGACGAGCGCCTCGAGCCCGCCCGACTACGACCTCGTCATTCATGGCCCGGGAATCGCGACCATCATCATCAAGGCGGTGAAGGTGACCCTCGCCAGCACGGGCGCGGCTACCACCACCAACACCGAAGCCACTGCTCACGCAACCACGATCAACACGGTGTCGGTGGGTACGCTGATACCGCGCGCAGCCACCTCCTACACGGCGAATCTCGGCACCGCGAGCGGTGCCGGGCTGCCGGCCGGCGCGCAGGTCGCCTTCTATCAGACGCTGGCGACGGCTGGTGAGGTTCCCTACGTCATCGAGGCGAGCCCCATCGATCCCTTCAACCAGGTGCTGGCCAGCGCCCGGGCGTTGTCCAAAGGCACGGTTGATTCGGGCACCTACTCCGCCAGCGGTTTGACCGTGACACTGGTCAGCGCCGCGCCCACCGAAGGCGCCGGGCGGTACCTCGTCGCGGCGAGTGCCCCCTCGTTCACCGACGCAACCCTCACGACCACCGTGTCCGCGCCGCCAGCGGGCACGACCACGGTCGCGTTCACCGTACCGCCTCTGACCCTCGCGCCGGGCGCCACCTCCGGCTCGATTTCCGCATCCGTCACCCAGGCGACCGCAGGCAAATACGATCACGGCGAATTGCTCGTGACCCATGACGGCACGCTCATCGCCACGACACTCCTGGATGCGGCGCTCGCACAGGGCGCGGGCGCAACAATCACCGTCCACGGACTACCCACCGGCACCTCGGCGGCTCTCTATTACGTCGCGGTCCGCGCCTGGAACTCGCGCGACGCGTCCGGGACCCTGCAGCGCCAGTCGTATCCCACGGCGATCGATCTGCGCGGCAGCGCGACGGGCGCCGTGCAAGTGACGATCAACTGAAATCGGCACGAAACCGGTAAACTAGCCCGCTTTCCGGGCCGGGCAACACGTAAGTCACTGTAATTACGGGGAACGGATTGCCGGTCCGTGCCTCTAAGCGACGGTGCCGAGAGCGCCCGCGCCCAAACCGGATCGAAGGGGATATCCTGATGACCGTCGTTCGCACTCGCCGGAGCCGCTCTGCGCGGACCCTGACCGCCCTGGTGTGGGGATTCACCGCCCTGCTCGCCGGCTGCGGCGGCAGGTCCAACTCCGCTCCGGGCACGCCGGTCATCACCCTGTCAGATACCAGCGGTGATTTTGCCGCTTATCGTGTGATGATCGATTCGATCACACTGACCAACACCAGCAACGCGATCGTGACTCCGCTGCTGACGACCGAGAGCGTCGATCTGGCCGCCCTCACCGACCTGGCGGAGCTGCTCGAAGCGCCGGCCGTGCCGTCCGGAACGTACAAGTCCGCCACGCTCACCCTCGACTACACGAGCGCGAGCATCTGGGTCAACGTCAACGGGCAGGCGGTCGCGGCCACCGCGGTAAGCCGCACCGGGACCGCTATCACCACCGCCGCCCTCACCATCACCTTCGATCCCAATAATCCGCTGGTGATTACCCGGGGCGAATCGACGCGCCTGGCGATTGATATCGACCTTGCCGCATCCAACTCCATTAACACCTCGACCACACCGGCCACGGTGACGGTGCGACCGTTCCCGGTGATGACACCGGCACCGGCCGATGCCACCCTCATGCGCGCACGGGGCCTGCTGGTCAGCGCGCAGAGCGGCTCGAGCGACTACGTCATGAACGTGCGGCCCTTGACCGACCTGACGTCGGCGCTGGGCGCCGTGACCGTGAGCACCAACGCGCAGACTTATTTCAACGTCAATGGCGTCGCTTACACCGGCGCGGCTGGACTCACCGCCATGGCGTCGCTGCCGGAAAACACGCCCACGGCCGCCTACGGAACGCTGGGGGATCTGTCCGGTGTCACGCCCGGCTTCCACGCCACGGCGGTGTATGTCGGGACCAGCCTCGAGAGTCCCCTCGCCGACCATATCAGGGGCGTCGTGAGCGCCCGCAGCGGCAACACCCTGACCGTGCGCGGCACCTCCGTCACGCGGTTCGGCGTCGTGACGATCCTGAACAACGCCACGGTCACCCTCGGCAGCGCAACGGTGGTGAGCGAGGATGGAGTGGCTGCCAGCGGCCTCACTTCCCTTTCCGTTTCGGTAGGCCAGCAACTTGACGTGTCCGGCCAGAGCACCGTCGACGCCTCCGGCAATCTCATCATGGACGCCACGGCAGGCCAGGTGCGCCTCGCCTCGACCCGCATCTGGGGCACGCTCAACTCCGCGACCGCAGGCAGCGCCTCGCTCGACGTCCTGTCGCTCGGCAACTTCGCGCCTGCCGGATTCAACTTCGCCGGCACCGGTACTCCTGCTGCCAACCCGAGCGCTTACGCACTGAACACCGGCTCGCTCAACGAGAGCGCCACCGCTGCGGGTACGCTGCTGCAGGTCGAGGGCATCGTCAACGTGTTCGGTTCCGCGCCCCCGGACTTCACCGCCACGGCCATCACCGCCGGCACCGCGACCGAACAGCGCCTGGTGGTTGAATGGATCAACGGCGGTGCGACCGCGCCCTTCATCAGCGACAGCAGTGCTGGCCTGGTCGTTGACCTGAACAACGCCGACCTCGGGACCATTCACCACATCCGCACCGGCCCCGCGACGCTGGATCTGAAGACGCTGCCCGCCAGCCCGCTGATCACCACCGTGGGGGCGGATCAAACCAGGCTGCAGCTCGCGATCGGCAGCGCCAGCCTTTCCACCGGGGTGTCGGTATTCAACAGCATCAGCGGCTTTGCCAGTGCGCTGTCCTCGACGTTCACCGGCACCAACAAGATCTACCGCTTGGTCGCGGTCGGGCAATACCATAGCGGCACCAATACCTTCGTCGCCTCACGCATCAGCGTGGCCCTGGTGTAGCCGGCACCGGCGGGCGCCAGGAGATCGCGCATGCCCTGGAAGCGCCGACCCTTCGGCAGCAATGATCTGTCACGCGCGCTCAACATCGCCGATCTGCGCGAGATTGCCCGGCGGCGCGTGCCGGGTTTCGCGTTCGAGTACGTCGAGGGCGGGGCCGAAGACGAGGTGACGCTGCGTGCCAACCGCGAAGCCCTGGAGCGTTTGCGGCTGATCCCGCAAACCCTGGTCGACACCGCCGCACGCCATCAGCGCGCGGCGATTCTCGGCCGCGCCGCCAACGCGCCCCTGGTCATCGCCCCGACCGGCTTGAACGGCATGCTGCACCCGCAAGGCGATCTGGCGCTCGCGCAGGCGGCGGCCAGGCTCGGCGTGCCGTTCACCTTGAGCACCATGTCCACCAGCCGTCTCGAGGATGTCGCCAGCCGTGCCGGCGGACGGCTGTGGATGCAGCTCTACGTGATGAAAGAGCGTGCCATTGCGCGCGACATCATGCAGCGCGCCGCGGCGGCGGGTTACGAGGCGCTGGTGTTCACCACCGACGCCAATGTGTTCGGCAACCGTGAATGGGACCAGCGCAGTTATCGCGCCCCCGGCAAACCCACCCTCCGCACCGTGCTCGACGTACTGCGGCACCCGCGCTGGCTCCTGGAGGTTCTCGGCAGCCACGGCATGCCGCGCTTCCGCAATCTCGAGGCCTTCCTGCCCCCATCCGCCGCCACTGCGCTCGGCGGCAGCACGGTGATTCCACCGCTGTTCGATGCGACCATCGGCTGGGATGACATCACCTGGATCCGGCAGCTGTGGCGCGGCAGGCTCCTCATCAAAGGCGTGCTGAGCGTGGCGGACGCCGAACGTGCCGCGGCACTGGGTTGCGACGGCATCGTGCTGAGTAATCACGGCGGGCGCCAGCTCGATTCCTGTGTCGCGCCGATCGAGGTGCTGCCGCAGATCGTGCGCGCGGTCGGCGAGCGCCTCACCATTCTCATCGACAGCGGCTTCCGCCGCGGTACGGACATCGTCAAGGCACTCGCGCTCGGTGCGCAGGCGGTCATGATCGGCCGCGCCACGCTGTACGGCCTGGCCGCAGGGGGCGAGCCGGGCGTGGAGCGTGTGCTGAGCATTCTGACCGCCGAAATCCACCGGGTACTCGGTCAGCTCGGCTGCAATTCCATCGCGGAGCTCAGCCCGCAGCACGTGCGCGGCGCCTGAACCGCAGCCGGTTCGCGGGCACTAGCGTTGCGGGGACTTCAGCAACGCCTCGAGATCCGGCTTCCATAGCACCACATAGGTGTGCGAGCCATGCCCATGCGTGCGCTCGCTGAACGGTATCACGATCGCGCGGCCGTGCGGCACACGCTTGATCTCGCGCTCGAGGATCTGCAGCTCGGGCGGATTGACGAGGTCGTCCGCCGAGTTGATCGCGAGCAGCGGCGCCTCGATCCTCTCCAGTGCCGGCCCGGGATCATAATCGTGCGACGCATCCACGGCGTACAGGATGTCGTTGGCATCTTCCGTCTTCAGATGGTCGTTCATGTAACTGTCGATTATCTGGTCCGCGTGCGCGCGCGTCGGCGCTTCCTGTTGTCGCAGCACCGGGTTGCTGCCCATGAGCCAGATCATTTCGATGGCGGTCCGGAGCGAGGGCGGCTGCGTGCGGTACTCTCCGCCCTGCCAGGCCGGATCGTTGCGGATCGCGTCGATGACCAGGCGTCGCCACACGCGGTTACGGCCGGACACCTGCGTTGGCAGGCTCGCGAGCGGCATGAGCGTGTCCATGAATTGCGGGTGCTGCTCACCCCACCAGGTATGCATGCCGCCCATGGAGGTGCCCATCACCAGACGCGCGTGATTCACGTGCAGGCCCTGCGTCAGCAGCCGAAACTCAGCTTCCACCATGTCCTGGTAGCCATAATGCGGAAAACGCGCATGCAGTCCATTGCTCGGCTTGCTGGACTTGCCGTGACCGATGCCGTCGGGGAGTACGATGAAGAAGCGCGCGGCATTCAGCGGCTGCCCCGCTCCGAACAGCTCACCCGCGAATTCAGCTCGCATCAGGCTCGCGCCGCTGCCGCCGGTGCCGTGCAGGATCAGGACGGCGTTGCGCACCACGCCGCGCGCATCCGCGCGCGGCGTGCCGAAGGTGCGGTAATGCACACGCAACTCGGGCAGCGACTCACCGGAAACGAACCTGAAGTCCCTGATGAGGAAGTCACCCTCTGCCGGGGACGGATAGGTCGCCCCCAGTGCGCGCGCGGCGAGCAACCCCGCCGACAGGCTCATCGCCAAGACGACTCCCCTCGTACGGCCCGGCTCTCTCACACAGCGCGAGTCTGCAGCCAATCGTCGATCACGCGCTCGAGCACCGCGAGCGGCATCGGCGCAGCCGTGAGTCCCACTTCGTGGAACTCGCGCAGGTCGAACTTCGCGCCGCGACGGCGTTGCGCCTCGGCACGCAGCTTAAGCCAGCGATCACGCGACGCTCGTGCGCGGACTCAAGCCGCCAGCGTGCCTTTCTGCTTGGCGCTGTGCGTGGCGATCAGGTCCATGAGAGCCGGTGACAGGCAGTCATACGGCTCGAGCCGCAATTCCCTGAGGCGCGCGCGCACCTCGCCCATGCGCGCCGGCGGAAAGCCCGACTCGATGATCGAGGAGACGAACGCCGCGAACTCGGGAGCCGACCAGCCGCTGTCCTTCGACAGCTCGGTGTGCAGAAAATCGAAGCCGTAGAAGGGGTGATTTTTGTTTTCGATCCGCCCGTACATGTGCACGCCGCAGCCGCTGCACGCATAGCGCTGGATCGGCGCTTTCTCGTCGACGATCTTGAGCTTGTGCGCATTCGCGCTGACGTTGAGCTTGTCGCGTCCGATGACTGCGACCACCGAGAACAGCGCGTCCTTGGGTTTCCAGCACTTAGTGCAGCCACAGACGTGATTGAACGCGGTGTTGCCCTTCAGACTCACCGTCACCGGTGAGGAACTGCACTTGCAGGTGAGCGTACCGCCCGCGAAGTCGGTCGCGCCGGGCTTCACGCCGTCATCGACGGCCGGATGAATCTTGGTAGCCATGAGGTTCTCCTGGTTCGCGTTTTGGGCGTCAGTGTCGAGCGGCGTGCGCCCCCGAAGGCCGCGGCGCCTGTCAGAAGGTGACCACCGAGCGGATCGACTCGCCCTTGTGCATCAGATCGAAGGCGTCGTTGATCTTCTCGAGCGGCATGACATGCGTGATCAGCTCGTCGATGTTGATCTTCCTGTCCATGTACCAGTCGACGATCCTCGGCACGTCGGTGCGGCCACGGGCGCCGCCGAACGCAGTACCCTTCCACACCCGACCGGTGACCAGCTGGAACGGCCGGGTCTTGATCTCCTGCCCAGCTCCGGCGACGCCGATGATGACCGACACGCCCCACCCACGGTGGCAGCACTCGAGCGCCTGGCGCATGAGATCGACGTTACCGACGCACTCGAAACTGTAGTCGGCACCGCCGTCGGTGAGACCCACCAGGTGCTGCACCAGATCCCCGCCCGCTTCCTTGGGGTTCACGAAGTGCGTCATCCCGAAGCGTTCCGCAAGCGCCTTGCGGCGCGGATTGACATCCACGCCGATGATCTTGTTCGCGCCGACCAGGCGCGCACCCTGGATGACGTTCAGCCCGATACCGCCCAGGCCAAACACCACCACGTTCGCGCCGGGCTCGACCCTGGCAGTGTTGATGACCGCCCCGATGCCGGTCGTGACGCCGCAGCCGATGTAACAGACCTTCTCGAAGGGCGCGTCCTCGCGGATTTTGGCGAGCGCAATCTCCGGCAGCACCGTGTAATTGGAAAAAGTCGAGCATCCCATGTAGTGATGCACCATCTGCTTGCCCATCGAGAAGCGGCTGGTGCCGTCAGGCATGACGCCCTTGCCCTGAGTGGCGCGGATGGCCGTGCACAGGTTGGTCTTGCGCGACAGGCACGACTTGCACTGCCGGCACTCGGGCGTGTAGAGCGGAATCACGTGATCACCCTTGCGAAGGGAGGTGACGCCGGGCCCCACGTCCACGACGATGCCCGCGCCCTCGTGCCCGAAAATCACCGGAAACAGACCCTCCGGGTCGGCGCCGGAACGGGTGAATTCGTCGGTGTGACATACGCCGCTCGCGCGGATCTCCACCAGCACTTCGCCGGCCTTCGGGCCGTCCAGATCCACGGTGGCCACTTCCAGCGGCCGTCCGGCGGCATGCGCAATGGCAGCCTTGGTTTTCATGCGAGTTCCCCGTTATTGGTATGCAAGCGCGGCGAGGTAAGTCTACGCGTCTGTGCGTCAAATTCCAGAAACGACTTGTCCGGATGCGGCCACGATGGGCGACAATGACACCTTGAGCGAAACATTGGCGCGAGGCTACCCATGGCAGACACAGTGTTCGGCAAGATCGTCCGCGGGGAAGTTCCCTGTCACAAGGTCTACGAGGATGACAAGGTGCTGGCGTTTCTCGACATCAATCCCCTGAGCCACGGGCACACGCTCGTGGTTCCGAAGGAACCCGCCGAGACTCTCGAGCACCTCTCAGATGAATCGGCAGCGGCGCTCGGGCGCGTGCTGCCGCGCCTGTGCCGCGCCGTCGTCGCGGTCACGGGGGTAAAGGAATACAACGTGCTCGAGAACAACGGCACCGGCGCGCACCAGGCGATCGCGCACGTGCACTTTCACATCATCCCCAAGCCCAATGGCCGCGAAGGACTCGGCATCGGCTGGCCGCTGACGACTCTCGACCCCAAAGCGGGAGCCACCCTCGCCGCGAAGATTGCCGGCGCGGTGTCCTGACCCCGCCCTCGCGGCAAATCCGTGCCGCCAGGCGCTCAGCCGCAGCCGGGAAACCGGCTCCGTCAGCTCCCGCCCGTACTGATCTGCCTGCCTGCGCGATCAGCCCACGCCCGGTGATCCACGGATCAGCGCGTTCCTTCGCTGGCGGGTCGATGTAAGTCATTGATGTCGCGAACCGTGCATCTTCTATTGCTGCTCCGGCTCCTCGCTTGTAGAATGCGCGCCCTCCTGGTGCGGGGTGGAGCAGTCTGGCAGCTCGTCGGGCTCATAACCCGAAGGTCGCAGGTTCAAATCCTGCCCCCGCTACCACTCCCAGCTCGAAGCACGAAGGGCGTCGGCACGCCCCGAATATCCCTTTATGTACCAGTGCCGTGGTCGGACGCCTCCGCGGTTTCCGAAGCGACGCGGGTTGCGACCGCCCAACGTAGTCCGCACGGCAGCCCTTCAACGTCGCGAACACGCCGCCGACGAGTACTTTGTCACGGCTCGCGTAGAGGGCTTTGTCCGAGCTCGCGAAGCACGTACTCCGCGAGCAGCTGGTTCGCCCGAGTCGTCAGGTGTTCCGATCCCGCGAAGATGTAGGTCTCAGCGGCATTCGGGTCCTTGAACGAACCAGGAAAGCAGTAGTCCTGGTCGGGCTTCAGGCACGCGTCTTCATGCGCACCGTGCCGAAATCCATACTTCGCGGCATTGCGGATGAGGTCCGCGACAAAGGCCTCGGTATCTATGACCAGGAGGTGCTGCGGGTCGTCAGGCAGGGCGGCGATGAGCCGGTCGTTGAAATGATGGGCCATGTCGGTCGCGAATGACCTAGCAGCGTCGGTCGAAGCCCATGGAATAACGCCGAGGTCGAACAGCTTGAGCACGAGGAGGCGTTGCGCGCCGTGCGCAAGAATCGCCCGGACAGTCGCCGCCGCGTCGTTGGCTGCGATCTCGACCCGGCGGCGTTCCGCGGCGAGCCGTTCGGGCGATACGGCGCCTCCACGCCGCAATTGTTCGGCGAAGGCAGGATCGATATCCGGATCGAACGTATACAG
>CATPBQ010000336.1 GCA_955652795.1 uncultured Steroidobacteraceae bacterium
GTACAGCAGCGGCAGCGCCAGGATCAGTGCGTACCAGATGGGGCCATCGCCCAGGCGGCTCGCGATCTGGAAGATCCGGCGTGGCAGGGCGAAGGAGGCGCCGCGGTTCAGCCGGCGGCACAGGCCGTACTCCGCCGCGTCGATACGCGCCCTGAGCGTGTTGAATCCCGTCGCTTTCATGTGGCCCATCGAGCCTCCGGTGCTTGGCCCATGAGTGGCGAGTACAGCCTCGTGCCTGCGCACGTCAGTCAAATTGCAGATTTGTGAAAGTTTTGTTGCGCCAAAGGGTTAGGCGCTATTTTTTGTGTTCTACATCACATAATGTGCCTGACATTCGCCTTGCCTCGCTTTCGAGCCCTTGCCCGGCCCGCCGAGCCGAAGGTCTAGGCGAGCCTGGCGAGCGTCGCCGCGACCAGGCGCTGCGCCGAGCCCGGGGCGTGCCGGAAGTACAACGACGGCTCGGTCAGCTCCAGTTCCAGCAGGCACGGGGCGCCCGCGGCATCGCGGATCAGATCTACGCGCGCGTACAGCAGTGCGCCGAAAGGCAGGGCCGCCAGCACCCGCTGCGCGGCGCTGAGCTCATCGGCACCCGGCTCGCGCACCGTGATTTCCTCGGGTGCGAACAGTGCGCCGGTTGACGGCGCCCCGGGCGGCAGCAGCGGACCCTTGCGAATGGCATGGCTGAAGACCCCGCCGATATGGATCACGGCGGTCTCGCCGTCCCGATCCACACCCTCGAGGTAGGGCTGCAACAACACGCTGCGCCCGGCGGCGAGGAGCTGGCGCATGTGCGCCAGTATCTCCGCGGCGGCGGTGCGCGCGTGGCGGCGCGTGGCACGCGCGCCGGCGCCCACCGCCGGCTTCACCACCAGCGCTGCGCAGGTATGGCGCTTGAGAAATTGCTCCAGCACCTGCTCGGCGTCCGCGTCTGCTTCCGCGAAGCTGCTGGGCACTACCGGGAGGCCCTGGCGTGCGAGCTCGAGCAGGTAGTGCTTGTCGGCGTTCCAGCGCACCACGGGCGGCGGATTCAGCAGCGTCGTGAGCGCGGCAACCCGCTCGATCCAGCCGAGAAATTCGCTCAGGCGCTCGGTGTAGTCCCAGGCGGAGCGCAGCAGTGCCGCATCGAAGCGCGCCCAATCGGCCTTAGGCTCGTCCCAGTCGACGATCTCGGCGTCGGCGCCTGCGGCGCTGAACGCCGCCAGCAGCGGGGGCATGTCATCGTCGAGACCGCGCGCGGCGCGCGCGCTCACCAGGGCAACCGCCGTCCTCACTCCCTGATTCCCGTGCCCCGGTTCATCAGCGCGACGGCGGCAGCGAACAGCGCCGCGGCCGCGGCCGCCATCAGCGCGAAGGCGATACCGATATTGACGTCGGACACGCCCAGGAAGCCGAAGCGGAACGCGTTCACCATGTGCAGGATGGGGTTGACATAGGACAGCTGCTGCGCCCACGGCGGCAGCAGCGTGATGGAGTAAAACACGCCGCCGAAATAGGTGAGCGGTGTCAGTATGAAGGTCGGGATCCAGTTGACCTGGTCGAAGTTCTTGGCGAACAGCGCATTGAGGAACCCGCCGAGTGCGAAGATGAGCGCGGTCAGGAGCCCCGCCGCGAGGATCACCAGCACGTGCTGCACCTGCAGGTGCGTGAACAGCAGCGACACGACGGTCACCGCGGCCCCCACCAGCAGGCCCCGCACCACGCCGCCGGTCGCATAACCGGCGACGATCACCCAGTTAGGGAGCGGTGAGACCAGCATCTCCTCCACGTGCTTGCCGAACTTCGCTCCAAAGAACGATGCGACCACGTTGCCGTAGGAGTTGGTGATCACCGACATCATGATGAGCCCGGGGGCGATGTACTGCTTGTAGTCGAAGCCGCCCATGACGCCGACCCGGCGCCCGATGAGGCTGCCGAAGATCACGAAATACAGTGTCGCCGTCACCACCGACGGCACGATGGTCTGGCCCCAGATGCGGATGATGCGCCCGTACTCGCGAATGACGATGGTCTGGAAGCCGATCCAGCGCACCACGTTGAGATTGACGGGCGGCGCTGCCGCTTGTGCCACGCTGCTCATCGCGGCGCACCCGCCTGCAGGGGTGCCGCGCCGGCGGAGCCGGGCTGTGCCGCGGCGGCTTCGCCGTGGGCGCCCTCGCCTGGGGCCCCGCGCCCCTCTACCAGCCGCATGAAGATCTCTTCCAGGCGGTTCACCTTGTTGCGCATGCTGAGCACTTCGATGCCGAGCGCCGACAGGCGCGCGAAGATCTCATTGAGGTTCTCCTCCTTCGACACCTCGATTTCGAGGGTGTGATCGTCGACCAGAGTCGCGACGTAACCCTCCAGTTGCGGCGCTGCGGTGAGCGAGTCGCGCAGGTTGAGCACGAAGGTCTGGACGTGGAGTCGGCGCAGCAGGCTGCTCATGCGATCACGCTCGACGATGCGCCCGCCGTTGATGATGGCGATGTTGCGGCACAGGGTCTCGGCTTCCTCCAGATAGTGCGTGGTGAGAATGATGGTGGTGCCGCGGCCATTGATCTCGCGCAGGAACTCCCACATCGAACGGCGGATCTCGATATCGACCCCGGCGGTGGGCTCATCCAGAATCAGCAGCCGCGGCTCGTGCATCAGCGCGCGCGCGATCATCAGGCGGCGCTTCATGCCGCCGGACAACCCCCGCGAGATGCTCTTGCGCCTGTCCCACAGCTGCAGCTGCTTGAGGTACTTCTCGGCGCGCTCGCGCGCCACGGCGCGCGGGATACCGTAGAAGCCCGCCTGGTTGACCACGATGGTGAACGGCGTCTCGAACATGTTGAAGTTGAGTTCCTGCGGCACGATGCCGATGCAGGCCTTGGCCGCTTCCAGCTCGCGGTCGATGTCGTAACCGAAGACGCGCGCCTCGCCGGCGGTCTTGTTGACGAGCGAGGTGATGATCCCGATCAGGGTGGTCTTGCCGGCGCCGTTGGGTCCGAGCAGCGCGAAAAAGTCGCCACGCTCGACCTCGAGGTCGACGCCCCTGAGCGCCTGCACGCCGTTACTGTAGGTCTTGGTCAGTCCGCGTACTGAAAGTGCATTCATACGGAAAGGATCGGGGCTCTCGCGGGCGAGCGCAAGTGAGCGCGGCGCGCGCTTCCGTGCGCAGCACCAAGTTGCGGCCGCAGTTCCCGGGGGGCAATGCCTCAGGCGGGGTATTGACGCGCCCCTGCGCGCAACGTGCGCGGCCGGTCAGCTGGCGGTCTTCAGCAGAGCGCCGTCACCGTGGGGCAGGTCGCCGGCATCCGCCGGCGCCGGCTCATGAAACGACCAGCCGTCCCGGCCGCGCTCCTTGGCGGCGTAGAGTGCGGTGTCGGCCTCGTGTACGGCGTGCTCATGGGAATATTCGCCGCCCGGCTCGACCGTGCTCACCCCCACACTCACCGTCACGCACGGGCGTGTGGTGGAGGCGCTGTGCGCGATCTTGAGGTCCGCCACCGCCGCCAGCACGCTGCCGGCCGCACTGGCCGCAGCGGCGCGATCGCTGCCGACCAGTATGGCGATGATCTCTTCCCCGCCGTAACGCGCCACTACATCGAGCGGCCGGCGCCGCACCGCGGCGCGGATCGCGGCGGCGACTTCGCGCAGGCAGCGATCGCCCGCCTGGTGCCCGTAGCGGTCGTTGTAAGCCTTGAAGTGATCGATATCGATCAGCATCACCGACACCGGCAGGCGGGCGACCTGCGCCTGTTGCCACAGAGTGCGCGCCTGCTCTTCGAGTGCGGCGCGATTGAGCAGGCCGGTGAGGCCGTCGTGCGTGGCGACTTCCGCGAGCCGCCGGCGTTCGAGGAACGCAACGCGGTTGGCGTACTCGAGCGCGTAGCAGCCGGCGCCGCCGATCAGGTTCGCGCACAACAGCACGAACAGCGAATAGATCGCCACCGGGGTCGCAATCGCGCCCAGCAGTGCCGCCGTGGCGTAGGCGGCGATCAGCAGCAGATTGGTGCGCAACGCCGCCGAGAACGACAGCCCGAGCATGAAGTAGAAATAGAACGCGGCGAGCAGCAGCCGCGCAGCCACCAGCGGCAACTGTGCCGGAGTCGCCTCCACGGCCATCAGCACCGTGCCCACGCCGAACAGCGGCGCGGCCGCCTGGATCGCCGGCTGGTACCAGCGCAGGTACAGCCGCGGAGCCGTCAGCACCATCATGATCAGCACCAGCGGCAGCTGCAGGCCGAAGCGCCAGATGTCCGGCCGTGCCAGACGCGCGCCCACCAGCAGCCAGTGATCGATCACCGTAAAGCCGAGCACTGTGGATAGCGCCACCACCAGGCTCACGCGGATCCAGGGCCGGGCGGCCGCCCGATAACTCAGTAGAAATTGATGCTCCAGCTCCGGCTCGCAGAACCGCAGCCGCAGGCGCCTCAGGGCCGTGCGTTCAAGGGTGCGCAAGCGCCGCCCCCGCAACGCGATCCTGCCCCGCTAACGCAACGGGTCGCGCTCGCGCTCCTGCATCACACTCGGGGATCCTTTGACGCGGGTCCGCCACACTTCGTACGGATCCCATCCCGACTGCGGACGTGCCACCCTGTCCAGAGCATTCGCCATTGCGGCGAATTCCTCGTTGGCCGCCCGTGGCATCCGGTGTGCGGCGGCAATTCCTTGTGCTGCTTTTCGTTTCATGTGCCGGTGCTCCTGCTTGCGTTCTGCCCCGTCGCCCTTCCATAGCGCGACCTAGGGAACAAATTTTATGTCCTCCGGAAGCCAAAAGCGAATGACAAAGTGTCTGCGATTGCATGACAAGCGATTGATTATGTAACGTTGAGCGGCAGCTGGAGCGCGCCGGGTATGCAGTATTTTTTTTAGTCTGCGAAATAACGGCTTAGGTACTCCTCAAAAGTTCCCCGGTCGCTGGCCTCGATCGAGCGCTGCGCCACGACAGACTCCCGGGCCTCCTGCGCGAATTCGCGCGAGCGCTCGTCGTTGGGCGGATACAGGTCGAGGAAATAGGCCTTGTGCGCCGCGGACATGCGCAGCGCGAGATCGAAGAACGATTCTCCGCCGGCGAGCTCCGCCATCAGCCGCGCGGCTGGCGTGAGCGCGACATCTTCAACCTTCGCCACCTGGGCGGCGAGCGCCTGGGAATAAGGCCGCGTCGCATCGCCGCGATCGAGGATCTCGCAGATGCCCGCCATCGAATCGAGCAGCTCGCGCGCCCACTCGCGCAGCGGCACGCTGTCTCCCTCGCGCGACAGTGCGAGCCCCGGCTCGCGGCCGCGTCGCGCCACGGTGAGATGATTCTCATCCAGCGCAGCCTGCTCGGAGTCACCGATCGGGGCACTGTCCTTCATCAGGCACAGGGCAAGAAACGCCTCGAGGAAGCGCAGCTTGTTCTGGTTCACGCCCACGGGGTCGAAGGCGCTCACGTCCAGCGCGCGCACCTCCACGTACTCCACGCCCGCGCGGCGCAGCGCCTTGGTAGGCCGCTCCCCGGAGCGCGCCACGCGCTTGGGACGAATGAAGCTGTAGTACTCGTTCTCGAGCTGCAGGATGTTGGCGTTGAGCTGGCGATACTCGCCGTTCACCTTGACGCCGAGCGCCTGGTAGGGTGGATGCGGCGTGCTGATCGCCCGCTGCAGGTCGCGCACGTACTCCTCCAGGCTGTTCACCGACACCGCCAGCCCCGCCTGGTTGCGGTTGCGATAACCGACATCGCTCATGCGCAGGCTGGTGGCGTACGGCTCGAACGACGTGCCGCTGCCGAAGTCCGCCAGCTGCAGCTCCCGGCCGCGCAGGAACGACTTGCAGACTACCGGCGACACGCCGAACAGGTACAACACCCGCCAGCCGTGACGGCGGTAGTTGCGCAGCAGGTCAAAGTAGCACGCGGAGATGAACTGCGCGCCGTGCTCGCGCGCCCCGCGCGCCGCGCCGTAGGCCTCCCAGAACGGCAGCGGGAACGAGTAGTTGAAATGCACCCCGGAGATCGCCTGCATCATGCGGCCGTAGCGCAGGCCGAGTCCGTTGCGATACACCGTCTTCATGCGCCCGATGTGCGAGCTGCCGTACTGCGCCAGCGGAATGTCCTCGTCGCGCTCGATGGCGCACGGCATGCTCGTGGCCCACAGCAGCTCATCGCCCAGGTGACGGTAGACGAACTGATGCAGGTCGAGCAGATACTGCAGCAACTCCCAGCTGTGCGTGAACGGGGGCGTGACCAGTTCGATCAGCGCCTCGGAATAGTCGGTGGTGATGTGCTCGTTGGTGAGCGCGGATCCGAACAGTGGCGGGTGCGGGGTAAGCGCCAGGCGCCCGTGCGGCAACACCCGCAGCGATTCCTTCTCCACCCCCTTGCGCCCGCCCTGCAGGATCTGCGGCTCCCCGGCGTTGACCAGGGCGGAGAGGCGTCGCTCGAAGACGCGATCGATGCCGGTGCTGCTCATGGGTGCTGCCCTGCGGTCCGCGCTACCAGCGCATGCGGCCCGTGAGCACCTCGGCCAGCATGGAGAAGTCCCCGCGCAGGCTGTAGAGCGGATAGCGGAACGTGGCCGGCGAGTTGCCCTCGAAAAAGAAGTGCCCCACCCACGCGGGCAGGTAGCCGGCGAGCGGCACCGCCAGCAACCACGCCCAGCGAGAGGTAACCAGCGCGCCGGCGCCGATTGCGACCGCGAGCAGCGTACCGCTCACGTGCAGCCGGCGCGAGGTGCGGTTGTCGTGTTCGCCCAGATAATACGGATAGAACTCGCGAAAGCTCGCGAAGCTCGGCGGCGGTCCCGTTGGCTTGGGCTTCATGGCCGGTGATGCGCAAGGGCGCGACCTTAGCTGCTGTCCATCAGCTTCAGGAAAGCGCGCACGCGACGGGCGTTGGCACCGACATCGCTCAAGCCCACGCGCGACTTGGACCTGACGTCGATGCGCGAACCCGCATCGCTGGCGCGCACGCGCACCACCACGTCGTCCTTGAAGCCGAAGAAGGCACTGGTGTCGGTCGCCTCCAGGCGTCCGTCCCCGGGCACGTAGGCATCGATCTGCCAGCCGAGACGCTGCGCGGCGCGCTGCGCAGCCTGCAGCGCCGCCGCCGGCGCGAGCGCCAGGCGCAGCGGCTGGATGTCGGGATACCGCTGGCGCTGCAATTCCGGCACCTCAATGATCCTACCGCCCGGCGCGCTCACGCGGGACACGTATTCGGAGGGGTTGACAGCATGAGCGTCGCGCCGCAACGCCGCAACCGCCACGAACGCCGGCGGATCGGTGAGATCGGTGCTGATTTCGTGTATCGGCGCTGCAGCGCGTGCGCGCGCGATCCAGCTGAGCAGATAGCCGCTGGCGAGCAGGCCGATCGCGACCGCCGCCATGGCCGGGCCGCGCGCAAAGCGCATGCGCCGTGCGCTCGCCACCAGCATGCCGACGATGGCGAGCAGCGTGCCTGCCAGCAACAGCACCAGACCGCACGCCAGCAGCAGCAGCGCGACCCTGAAATTCGCGAGTCCGAAGCGGTGCGACGGCCCGCAGACCAGACACAGCAGCAGCCCCGCGCCGATCAGCCACAGACCCACATCGAGCAGGCGCACCGGCCAGGCCGGCGGTCCGAGCGATGGAAACCGTGTGCTGCTCATGATGGATGCCCCCGTTCGAGTTGTTGTTGCGCGGTGTTTTCAGGCATCTTGCCGCGTTGCGGGGCATCCGCGCAAATACGCGCTTAGGGAGCGCAGCGAGCCATGATCGGCATCATCGGTGGTAGCGGTTTGTACGCCATGGGGGAGTTGGGGACGCCGCGCGCGCACACGGTGACGACACCGTTCGGGGCGCCGTCCTCGCCGCTCATGACCGGGACCCTGCGCGGTCGCGAAGTCGCATTTCTCGCGCGCCACGGCCTGCAGCACCAGCTGCTGCCCGGCGAGATCAACTTCCGCGCCAACATCTGGGCGCTGAAGAGCCTCGGCGTGCGCACGGTGATCGGCGTGTCGGCGGTGGGGAGCCTGCGCGAAGAGATCCGCCCCGGCGATCTCGCGCTGCCGTCGCAGTACCTGGACTTCACCACAGGAACGCGTGCCGCGAGCTTCTTCGGCGGCGGGCTGGTCGCGCATATCTCGAGCGCGCAGCCCATCTGCCGCGCCACGGCCGCGCTGATCGCGCGCGTGGCGCGCGCCAGCGCCGTGGCGCTGCACGAGGACAAGACCTACGCCTGCGTCGAGGGTCCGCGCCTCGGCACCCGCGCGGAGAGCCTGTTCCTGCGCGCAGCGGGTGCGGACGTCGTCGGCATGACCAACGTGCCGGAGGCATTCCTCGCCCTGGAAGCGCAACTCGGCTACTGCACCATCGCGGTAGCGACCGATTACGACTCGTGGCTCGAGGATCCAACACAACATGCATCGGCGGAACAGATACTGAAGCTGTTCCGCAGCAATCTCGGCCGCGTGCAGCAGCTTCTCGCCGCGACGGTGGCCGAGTACCGGGAGGACGAGTCACGGCCCTGCCGCCAGGGGCTGCGTGGCGCGCTGCTCACCCCGCGCGAGCAGCTGAACGCCGAACAGCGCGCGCTGCTTGAGTTCCTGCAGACCTGAAGCGCGCCCTCATGCGCTCAGGGGCAGTCAGTGCCCCCGGGTCTCGCTGCACGACGCGCCGTATTTGAAGCAGCTGAAGCAACGATGATGTCGCAGCATGACGCGCCGGCCGAGGCTCTCGCTGAGAGTTCCGCCCTGATCGTAAGCCGGATCATCGTCCACCAGCGTGCAGGCGTAGACCCGCATGCGCCCGTTGTGCTTCACCACCATCTTGCTGTACGCGCACATGAACTCGCGCCGCGTGGCTTCACTGTGATACTGCGTCATGCAGTTCTGCGTCAGGTGCGGCACGGGCGGCTGCGTGCCGGGGGCGCCGAAGTCCGGGAACGCCACGATGTTCAGATCCTGCGGCAGCGCGTGCGCGTGCATCAGCCGCCGGTAGGCGTCCTCGACCGCGGTACGGTTCTCACCCGGCTCCATCTGCCGCGCGACCGACACCCGAAAGCCGGCGCCGTGCAGCAGCGCGAGAGTCTGCCAGGCCTTGAGGAAATTCCCCTCGCCGCGCCCGGCGTCGTGCCGCGCGCGCTCCGGGAAATCGATACTCACGCGCAGTGCCAGTGCGTGCGGCCGTGCCCGCAATTCCGCGAGCTGCGCCAGGCGCTTCGGCACCGCGTCGACGCCGTTGGTCAGCACCAGGCACGGCGCGCGCTCCAGCGCGTACGCAAGAATGCGCACGAGATCCTTGATGAGGAACGGCTCGCCGCCGGTGAAGGAGAACTGCCGCACGCCGAGCGTGACCGCCTCATCGATGAAGGGTTGCAGGTCCGCGAACGTCACGCGCCCGAGGCGCCGATCACCGGGCCGGGAGCCTTCCAGACAGAACGGACAGGCGAGATTGCACGCTGTGCCGGTGTGAAACCACAGCTCCGAGAGGGTGTGAGGCTGGATGTAGCCGCGTGCCTGCCCCAGCGGAGTGAACAGCCATTCGTCGCGGCACAGGCTCGCGCCGGCCGCATCGCCAACGCTCACTGCCGCGCCTCCCGCGCCCGCGATGCGCGATACCAGCGCTCGAGCGTCACCGGATCGATGCCCAGTACGAAAGCCAGCGCCAGCGTACGGTTGCGCAGCGTGCGCCGCAGCAGCCCCTCGCGCTGCCAGCGGCGCTCCGAGACCGTCATCGGCAAAGGCACGGCGACGAAACGCCGGGTGCGCCTGAGGGCACGCACCAGCGCCACTTCTTCGAACAGCGGCTGCGGGCCGATCCCGGGACTTGAGTCGTACGCCGCACGGGTCACGAAAATGCCCTGATCGCCGTACACCATCGACAGCCGGCAGCGCCACGCGATGCACGCTTCCAGGAAGCGCTTCAGAGGGCTGCGCGCGCCGCCGAAGCGGAACCTGAAGTAGCCGCCCGCCGCGCCCGCAGCCGTAGCCTCGCGAATGGCGTATGCGGCCTGCGCGTGGGGCTCACAGTCGGCATGCACCATCCACAGCACACCCGCGCCCGCGGCCCGCGCTGCGGCGATGCCGGCATTCAGTTGCACCCCCCGTCCGGCCCGGGACGGCATCCAGGTGCAGCCGGCGCCGCGGCACAGGGCAGCGGTGGCCTCGCTCGCGGCGCCATCGACCACGATCACCTGCTCGGGAGGCATGGCGAGCCGACCCAGGAGCGGCAGCAGGCGCGCCAGCGCGGCGTCGTCGTTCAGAGTGGGAACCACGACCGCGAGGCGTGTTGCGGCCGAATCTGTCGCGGGCGAATCTAAAGAGTGCGCTTCAGCCACCACCTGAGTGTACCCGCCGTGAACGGCGTGAGTCGCGTGCGGCTGTAGCTGTCCAGGATACGCCGCAGGTACTCCGAGCGCGTCGGGTACGGGAGCACCAGCGAGCCGAGGCTCTTCAGGCCCAGCCCCCGGGTCAGCGCCAGCACCAGGGGCGCCAGCTGCTCGCCGGCGTCCCTGCCGACGATGGTGGCACCCAGGATCCGGTCCGACCCGCGCGCGGTCAGCACTTGCGCAAAACCGTCGGCCGCGTCGTCGGTCTGGCCGCGATCGAGCTCGCCGAACTCCACGCGGTAGCGGTCGAAGGCACGGCCGGCCCCCTGAAGCTCCCGGCTGGTGGCCCCCACGTGCGCGAGCTCCGGCCGGGTGTAAGTGCACCACGGGATGACCA
>CATPBQ010000337.1 GCA_955652795.1 uncultured Steroidobacteraceae bacterium
CCACAGCAGGCCGTCAGCAAAGCGATGCCTGTGGCCGTGGCTGCGCCGGCCGCGGCGACCGCCGCGACCGACGGTTCAACCCCGGAGCCCGTCGCCTCGACCGCGGTGCCGGACGGCTCAACCCCTGCGCCGGCCGCCTCGACAGCCGCGATGGACGCCTCAACCCCTGCGCCCCTCGCATCAACAGCCGCGCCCGCCCCGCAACCTGCGATGCCCGAGCCGGCTCCCGCGGTGGCGGCGGCCGAAGGGCCGACCCAGGTTGCGGGTCTGACGCCTGCGCAATACGGAGATCTGTTCGACCGGATGCGCGCGGGCTTCAAGCTCGAGGACGGGGCCGATCAGCGCGCGGTCGATCAGCAGCTGCGCTGGTTCGCCTCGAACCCGGATTATCTGCAGCGCGCCTTCGGGCGCGCGGACCTGTACCTCTATCACATCGTCACCGAGCTGGAGCGTCGCGGCATGCCGCTCGAGCTCGCCCTGCTGCCGGTGGTGGAAAGCGCCTTTGAGCCGTACGCCTACTCGCGCGCCCGCGCTTCGGGACTGTGGCAGTTCATTCCCGGTACTGGCTCGCGCTTTGGCCTGAAGCAGGACTGGTGGTACGACGGCCGGCGCGACATCGTGGAGTCCACGCGCGCGGCCCTCGACTACCTGCAGTACCTGCACGATGAATTCAACGGCGACTGGCTGCTGGCGGTGGCCGCCTACAACTGCGGCGAGGCGCTGGTAGAGCGCGCCGTTGCCATGAACCGCGCCGCCGGCCGCCCGGTGGACTTCTGGGACGTGTGGCTGCCCGGCGAAACGCGCGCCTACGTGCCCAAGCTCCTGGCGATGAAACGCCTGGTGCGCGATCCGGAGACCTATGGGCTCGAGTTCAGCCCCATTCCGAATCTGCCTTACTTCGCGCGGGTCGCGACGCAAAACCAGATCAACCTGAAGCTGGCTGCGGAAATCGCCGGTGTCAGTCCCGAGGAGCTTTACGAGCTCAACCCGGCCTTCCATCGCTGGGCGACCGACCCCGCGGGTCCGCATTACCTGTTGCTGCCGGTCGACGCGGCGGACGTGTTCACCGAGAACCTCGGGCAGCTCTCCGCCGATCAGCGTCTCGGAGTCGCTCACTACGGCGTCAGGCGCGGCGACTCGGTCGCCTCCGTCGCCCGGAACTTCCACACCAGCGTGAACGTCATCCGCGAGCTGAACGACCTGCCGACCGGCGGGCTCACCGTGGGGGATGATCTGCGCGTGCCGAGTGCCGTCACGGAGCTGCCCGCCAAGGTCATGCTCGCCGCCGCGCGTGTCGATGGGCACGGTCACTCGCTGCGCCGAGCGCACGTGCAGGTCGTACGGCGCGGGGATTCGCTGTGGACCATCGCCCGCCGCAACGGCATGAGCGTGAACACGCTGGCGAGCATGAACGGGATGCACCCGGGCGACGCCTTGCGCGCCGGGCAGCAGATCCGGCTGACATCCGGCTCATCCGGCGGGTCGGGCCGGGGCGGCGCACACCGGCGCATGTTCTACACGGTGCGTGAGGGCGACACCGTGATGCAGATCGCGCGGCTCTTCCAGTGCAGCGTCCCGCAGCTGCTCGCCTGGAATGGCCTGAGCTCGGGCTCCCGGCTCCACGCCGGGCAGAAGCTGCGCATTCATCTGCGCACGCGCCACAGCTAAAGCGCGCCTCGGACCCCGACGGCGCTACTTCCGGCATAATCCGCGCCGGGAGGCCTCAACATGGGATTTCTCGCCGGCAAACGCGCCTTCATCGTCGGGGTTGCGACCGATCGCTCCATAGCGTGGGGCATTGCGCAAGCGATGCACCGGGAGGGAGCCGAGCTCGCCTTCTCCTACGTCAACGACAAGATGAAAGAGCGCGTCGAGCCGCTCGCGCATTCGCTTGGGTCGCGCCTCACCATGCCGCTCGACGTCACGATCGATGCGCACAGCGATGCCGCCTTCGAGCTGCTCAGGCGCGAATGGGGTCAGCTCGATATCCTCGTGCACGCGGTAGCGTACGCGCCGCGCGAGGCTCTCACCGGACCGTTCCTTCAGGCCACGAGTCGCGAGGGCTTCCGCGTAGCGCATGACGTGTCGAGTTACAGCCTGATCGCCCTGGCGCAACGGGCGCACCCTTTGATGGCGGGCCGCCGCGCAGCGCTGCTCACGCTGACCTATCTCGGCGCGGTACGCTCGATTCCAGGCTACAACGTCATGGGTCTCGCCAAGGCGAGCCTGGAGGCGAACGTGCGTTTCCTGGCCGCCGATCTGGGTCCGCAGGGCGTTCGCGTCAATGCGATCTCGGCGGGACCGATCAAGACCCTCGCCGCGGCGGGCATTCCGGGCTTCCGTAAAATGCTGAGCCACGTTGCGGAAATCGCGCCCCTGCGCCGCAACGTGACCCTCGAGGATGTGGGTAATGCCGCCGCTTTCCTGTGCTCGGACCTGGCGGCGGGCATCACCGGAGAGATCCTCTACGTCGACGGCGGCTTCAGCACGGTCGGCATGAGCTTCCCGCTGGAGGCCGAGGGCTGACAGGGCGCCGCGCCCGCATCCTGCGCGTCGCCTACTCGAAGGCCTTGGGGTTCTTGCGCACGTCCGCGGTGCGCCGCACTTCCTCGACGTAGGCCATGGCGTCATCGGTTCCCTGACGCTCGGTTTCCTGCATGGCGCGGTTCGCCTGCATCGGCTGATCGTGCTCGGCTGCGGTGCGCACGCGGGTCAGCGCCACGACCGCCGCCCCGCCGTCGCCCAGGGCGAGCGCGCGCAACACCGGCTTGCCGGCGGGCCGCGGCGCTGCGAAGACGGCGTCGCGGACCGGCGCCGGGATCGAGGGATCGCGACGGCCGACGAAGTGCGCGGGGTCCGCGGCCACCTTGAGTTCCTGCGCCACGGCCTCGAAGGATGCACCGCCCTGGAGCTTGTCGCGTGCAGTCTCGGCGGCCTTAAGAGCTGCCTGCGTGCCGCGTTCCCGGATCATCGTGGCGAGGATACCCTCGCGCACCTCTGCAAGGGGCCTGGGCTGGGGCTTGCGGCGCTCCAGCACTTTCACGATAACCAGACGGTCATCCCCGAGCAGGACCGGTCCGCCGAGGCGACCGAGGGGGAGCGGCGGATCGGCGAACACCAGCTCCTGCAGCGCCGGCGCGGCTCCCAGCTGTGGCGCGCCCGCGCCCTTGAGAAAGCTCGCCACGTCGCCCGCCGGCAGGCTGTATTGCTGCGCGAGCGAGTTGAGATCGGCGCCCGGCTCTGCGGCTCTCGCCTGCAGCTGCTCCTGAACTTCGCCGAAGCGATCGGTCGCGCGGTCGCGGCGCAGCTGCGATTCGAGCTCGCTACGCGCCTCGTCGAAGGATTTGCCCTTGCCGGCCTGGATCTCCTCGAGACGGATGATGTGATAGCCGAACTGCGTCTTCACCGGCCCCTTGATCTCGCCCACCGACATGCCGAACAGCGCATCCGCAAACGGCGCGACGAAGCTGCTGCGCTCGGCCCAGCCGAGATCCCCGCCGTTGTGCGCGGACCCGGGGTCCTGGGAATACTGCTTCGCCAGCTCGCCAAAGTCCTTGCCCGCCTTCGCCTGTGCCAGAACCTGCTGCGCCTGGGCGAGAGCCGCGGCGTCGTCCTTGCCGGTAATGAGAATGTGCCGCGCGTGCCGTTTCTCGGGCACTTCCAGCCGGCTCTTGTTCTTCGCATACGCAGCGCGCAGATCCGCATCGCTCACCGACTGCTGCGCCGCCAGCGCCTCCAGCCGCAACTCCGCGAACTGCAGGTGCGCCGACTCGGGCGTCATGTATTGCCCCTGGTGAGCCTGGTAGTACGCCTGCACGGCGGCGTCGTCGATGCTGGCGGACTTGAACCGATCCACGGGCAGCACGAGATAGCGCACCTCGCGCTCCTGGTCCTCGAGATCGGTGAGGCGCGTGAGCTCAATCGGGGTGAGAAAATCCGACGCGCGGATGCCGCCTTCGAGCTGCACACGCTGCACCGAGGTGCGCAGGTCGTCCTCGTAGGCTTGCAGCGAGACACCCGCCTGGGCCAGGGCCGCCTTGGCGGCCTCGGGAGAATACTGGCCACCGACCTGGAACGCCTGCTCGCTCTGCACGGCCTCGCGCAGCGCGTCCTGACTCACGCGGTAGCCCAGATTGCGCGTGCGCTGCGTGAGCAGCGCCTTGCTGATCAGGCCCTCCAGCACCTGGTCCTGCAGCTTGTTGCGCAGTTCCGGGGGAATGTCCGCGCCGCCCAGGCGCTGCTGCCACTGCGTCTGCTGGCGCAGCCATGCGTTGCGCGCCTCCTCGAGGGAGATCTTGCTGCCGTCCGCCTCGGCGGCGTAATTGGACCCGCCGAAACTCAGATTCACGACGCCATAGGCGCCCCAGGCGGCAAACACCAGCGCGAGCGCGCCCAGCACCAGGTAGGCGAGCCACTTCTGGCCCTTCAGGCTGTCTCCGATCCTCTGAAGCATGTTTGAGGCTGGCTGGCTGGAGAATCTGGCGGAGCGGACGGGACTCGAACCCGCGACCCCCGGCGTGACAGGCCGGTATTCTAACCAGCTGAACTACCGCTCCGAATTTTGGGGGGCGAATCCTAACGGATTGATGAATAAGGCTACAAGCAGTTTCGTTCCCGCGGCTTGCCGGCGGGAACCCCGGCGCCAGGCGGGCGGCCGCGCGCCGGACTGTGAACCCACCCTGAACGCGTCAACCGATGCGGGTTTTGAGCGCTGTGCACTCCATGCCCCCGCGGCGCGGGCATAGGTTAGGTCGTCGCCAACTTAAGACACGTCGCGCTCGCCGGTGCCTGAGGCACAATGACGCTGGGTTATTTGAGGATGACACTAATGAAGCTGAGCCGCCCCGTTGTCTGTTCAATCGTTGTGGCCGTGATGGTCGCCGCGCCCGCCTTTGCGGCACTGGGCGGGGACAGCGCTTCCGTACAGGCGGATCTCCTCAAAATGAAGGGGGCGCTGCGGATCACCTCGACCGCGGCATACACCGTACACGAGATCACGACTTCCTACGGCACGGTGGTGCGCGAATACCTCTCGCCCGCCGACAAGGTGTTCGCCGTCAGCTGGCGCGGCCCGGTGATCCCGGACCTGCGCCAGATGCTGGGAGGCTACTACGGTCAATTCGAGCAGGCGGCGAGTGCGCCGCACGTCGGCGGCCATCGGCACCTCGCCGTCGAGCAACCCGGGCTCGTCGTGCAGTCAAGCGGACGCATGCGGGCATTCTCCGGGCGCGCGTGGGCACCGGAGCTGCTCCCGCAGAATTTCTCCGTCAGCGACATCAATTGATACCCGCCCACCGGCAGCGAGGAAAACCCGTGCGCAAGTTCGTTGCTCTTGCTTTGA